>USIL01000092.1:0-6012 GCA_900554655.1 uncultured Collinsella sp. | reverse complement strand
GAACAAGGTGGCTCCTCCGTTCCGTGAGGCTGAGTTCGACATCATGTACGGTACGGGCATCTCTAAGGAGGGCTCGATCTTGGACATGGCTGTCGAGTGCGGCATCTGCAAGAAGATGGGCTCCTGGTTTGCCTATGGCGAGGACAAGCTCGGCAACGGTCGCGAGGCCGCTAAGGCGTTCCTGCGCGAACATCCCGATTGCGCCGACGAGATTGAGCATAAGGTCCGCCTTGCCTGCGGGCTTGAGTTTGATGACGATGCTCCGTCCGAGGTGGAGCTGACCGATCAGCCTGCGCCTGAGGAGTTTGATGAGCTTTACGCCATCGATGGCTCCGCCATGCTCGATGATGACGACGAGTAGCGGTTACGCTCATGTCGTATACGGTGACCGAGGCCACGGTCGTCTTTCCCGATAAGAAGGCGGCCTCCTCGTTCTCGAGCGGGTATGCGTCCAAAAAGCCTTGCGCACATATCGATTGTGAGCTTGAGGGCGGTTTTGAGCGGTCCATTTGGATTCCCGTGCGGGTCGCGCGGCTGTATGTCAAAAACCGCCCCGATCTTCCCTGTGATTGGGACAACTTTCGTGAGGCGGTGCAGCTCATCGAGCGTAAATGTGCACTTACCATGGTGACCGAGATGTTATCGCGCCGCGACCATGCGACGGGTGAGGTCCGTGACAAGTTGGCTCGCTACGGCTTTCGCCAGCCCGCGATCGATTTCGCCGTCGAGCGCGCCACCGAGTATCGCTTTTTAGACGAGAACCGCTTTTGCTCGTACTTTATCGAGGAACGCAAGCGGCGCGGTTGGGGACAGCGCAAAATCGAGACCGAGCTCAAGCGACGTCATGTCGTGCTCGATGACATTCCCGGTTATCCCGAGGATTATTTTGCCGTCGAAGACGATTTGACGCGTGCGTCAGCCCTGCTCGCCAAGCGGCGTGTTCCAGAGACGCGCGGATTCGAAAAACTGGTTCGGTTTTTGATGGGCAAGGGCTTCTCGTATCACATCGCCGCCGATGCCGTTAAGGCACGTCTCGATGCCGAATGCGAGGAATGTGCACTTTAGGCGTATGCGTTTTGTGGCCCCGCCGTTCACCGCGTTTTAGCCGCCGTACTGGGGCCATTTATTTGACAGTTGTTGTGGTTCAACGTACGATAAACACTGTCATTTGCTTTGTGATATGTGCTCATCTGTGATGAGTTTGTTTATATGTTTATCTGTATCCGACCCGCATAAGCTGCGCCCATATTACTCAAATGTCGCGAGCCGTTCATAAGGACGGTTCGCTTTGTTGTGTAACGAATCCATAAAAAGGAGTGAGCATGCCTATCATTGCAGCGCTCGTTGGCATCGTTTTGGGTGCCATCGCCGCCATTGCCTACATGCGCACCGCCAAGCAGGGTAGTCTTCACGAGGCCGACGAAAAGATCCAGTCGGCACACGCACAGGCTGAGTCCCTGATCGGTGATGCAAAGCGTCAGGCCGAGACCCTCAAAAAAGAGGCTCTGCTCGAGGCTAAAGAGGAGATCATCAAGAACAAGCAGGCCGCCGAGGCCGAGGACAAGCAGCGTAAGAGCGAGATTCGTACGCTCGAGAACCGCGTGATGCAGCGCGAGGAATCCCTCGATCGCCGCAACGACGCTCTCGACAAGCGCGAGCATCAGCTGTCCAGTCAGGCCGGTCAGGTCGAGAAGCGCTCCCGTGAGCTCGAGGAGCTCTGCGCAAAGCAGACCTCCGAGCTCGAGCGTATCGCCGACCTTACCCGCGAGGATGCCCACAAGGAGCTCCTCGATAAGGTTCGCGGCGAGGTCACCCACGAGGCCGCCACGATCATTCGCGAGTCCGAGCAGCAGGTTCGCGCCGAGTGCCACAAGACCGCCCAGGAGATTCTTTCCCTGGCGATTCAGCGCTGCGCTGCCGACCACACTGCCGAGGTCACCGTTACCTCCGTGCACATTCCCTCTGATGACCTCAAGGGCCGTATCATCGGTCGCGAGGGTCGCAACATCCGGACCTTCGAGCAGGTTTCCGGCGTCAATCTCGTGATCGATGACACGCCCGAGACCGTCGTTCTTTCGAGCTTCGACCCGGTCCGTCGCGAGACCGCCCGTGTCGCCCTCGAGAACCTCATCGCCGACGGCCGCATTCACCCCGCCCGCATCGAGGAGATGTATCACAAGGCTGCCGACCTGGTTCAGCAGCGCGTGCGCGAGGCTGGCGAACAGGCTGCCTTCGATACCGGTATCCACGATCTGCACCCCGAGATCGTCAAGACCCTTGGTGCCCTGCGCTACCGTACTTCGTTTGGTCAGAACGTGCTTCAGCACTCCCTCGAAGTCTCTGACCTGTGCGGCGTGATGGCTTCCGAGCTTGGCCTGGACGTTGTGACCGCCAAGCGCGCCGGCCTGCTGCACGACTTGGGGAAGGCAATCGACCACGACGTCGAGGGCCCGCATGCCGTCATCGGCGCCGAGCTTGCCCGCCGTTATGGCGAGAAGCCTGTTATCGTTCATGCTATCGAGGCTCACCATGCCGATGTTGACCCCAACACGGTGCTCGATGTCCTGGTACAGGCCGCTGATGCTGTCTCTGCTTCTCGCCCCGGTGCCCGTCGCGAGTCTGCCGAGAACTACATCAAGCGTCTTGAGAAGCTCGAGGAGATCGCCAACTCCCATGACGGCGTCGAGCGTACCTATGCCATGCAGGCTGGTCGCGAGGTCCACGTCATGGTTCAGCCGGACAAGATCTCCGATGCCCAGTCCACGGTCCTGGCTCACGATATCGCCCATCAGATCGAGGAAGAGATGGAGTATCCCGGTCAGGTGCGCGTCGTCGTGATTCGCGAGAGCCGCGCTGTCGATATCGCTAAATAACATGAGCGACGCGAACGAGCTCATCTCATTTATCGCGTCGATGTCGGGGGAGGGCAACCTTCGCGTCGAGGAGAACCTTGGCGAGGGGTATGTCCGTCTCCGCGTTTCGGAAGCCGAGCGGCGCCAGGCAAAGCACGACATTCAGCATGTCGAGGATATCGTCATCGAAATGCTCCGTAATGCTCGCGATGCCGGCGCCGACAAAGTCTATCTCGCTACGACCAAGGAAGATGGCGTCCGCACGCTTGTCTTTCTGGATAACGGTTCGGGTGTTCCGCAGGATATGCAAGAGCGAATCTTCGATGCCCGCGTTACCTCCAAGCTCGAGAGCATGAAGATGGACCGTTGGGGCGTTCACGGTCGTGGCATGGCATTGTTTTCGATCAAGCAGAACACCGACGAGGCCCGTGTGGTCACGTCCGGCGTCGATCTTGGCTCGGCCTTTAAGGTGAGCGTTGCGGCCGACCGCCTCAGTGAGCGTGCCGATCAGTCCAGCTGGCCCCAGGCCGTCAAGGATGAGGACGGACGTTATGTCTGTGCTCGCGGCCCGCATAATATTATTCGCGCTGCTTGTGAGTTTGCGCTCGAGGAGTTGCGTGGTTGCGATGTCTATCTTGGTTCTCCGTCTGAGATTGCCGCGACCCTTTATGCTCAGGCGTCAAGTCGGCTCGATACGTCGCGTCTCCTGTTTATTGATGACGAGAGCGAGCTTCCGGTTGTCGACCGTTTAGGCCTTGCCTCTGATGCCGAGGACTTTATCCGTATCTGTTCGGGTTTGGGTCTTGAGATGTCTGAGCGCACGGCCCATCGCATTTTGGCAGGGCAGATTAAGCCCGTTCGCGGTGTGACTGCGCGTCTGCTGCGCGAGCGTGATTCGTCCTCGCATGCGCCGGCTCCTGTCGATCTCGCGAAGGATCGTCGCGGGCTACGTATTGCCAAGGATGACATGGCACAGTTTTCGCGTGCTGTGGAGCGCGACTTTAATGACCTTGCCGCCCGGTACTATCTCAACCTTTGCGGCGACCCAAAGATTCGTGTTTCGCGTGATCGAATCACCGTGACCTTCGATCTTGCCAAAGAGGAATAGTGCCTTTACCGAGTCCACTCGGTACGATAAAGTTATTGCAGTTAAAACGTACTTTTAAACGCAGGAGTTTCTTCATGGATTGCCTGAAGGTATCAAGCAAATCATCGCCCGCGTCCGTTGCCGGCGCCATCGCCGGCATGGTCAAGGATGGTGTACCCGTCAACATCCAGTGTGTCGGCGCCGGTGCGGTCAACCAGGCCATTAAGGCCGTGGCTATCGCGCGCGGTTTTTTGATTCCAACCGGTTTTGATATTTCCTGCGCGCCCGTGTTCTCCGACATCCTCATTAACGGGGAGTCGCGCACGGCCATCCGCCTTTCTATCTACGTTCACCAGATCAATCGAGCTGCTATGGATAACGTCGTCATGGATGATGTTAAGCCTGTGGCATAGCTTCTGCTTGCCTCGATTCGCCCCCCCCCTCTCCATCGTTAGGACTTATGCACATGGACCAGCGTTCCGTACGCGATATTCTTGCCGGTAAAACCTACTTTATCCGCACCTTTGGCTGCCAGATGAATCAGCACGACTCTGAGCGCGTGAGCGGTCTGCTCGATTCGTATGGTTGCCTCATGGCGCTCGATCCCGAGCATGCCGATATTGTTGTCTTCATGACATGCTGCGTGCGCGAGGCCGCCGATACTCGCCTGTACGGTCAGTGCAACTCTTGTAAGAGCCTCCCGCCCTCACCCTCGGGCAAGCGTGTGGTTGCCGTTGGTGGTTGCATCGCGCAGCGCGATGGCGAGGGCCTGCTCACCAACGTCGATAACGTCAATGTCATCTTTGGTACGCATTCCATCGCACATGTGGCCGAGCTCATTGCCGAGGCGTTCCTTGATGGCAAGCGTCATATCCGCACCAATGAGCATGAGGATACGGATGCCATGAGCATGCCGTGGCATCGCGAGACCCAGTATCACGCCTGGGTGCCCATTATGACGGGCTGCAATAATTTCTGTACCTATTGCATCGTGCCGTACGTGCGCGGTCGCGAAAAGAGCCGCCCCTTCGAGGAAATTGTCGACGAGGTGACCGGTTTGGTGCGCCAGGGCGTGCGCGAGATTACGCTGCTGGGCCAAAACGTTAACTCATATGGTCGCGATCTGTTTGGCAAGCCGCGTTTTGCCGATCTGCTGCGTGCCGTGGGTGATACGGGTGTGGAGCGCATCTTCTTTACCTCTTCTCATCCTAAGGATCTGCTGCCCGAGACCATCGACGCCATGGCCGAGACGCCCGCCGTCATGCCGCAGCTTCACTTGGCCGTTCAGTCGGGCTCCACGCGTATCCTCAAAGAGATGAATCGCCGTTATACACGCGAGGACTATCTGGGCCTGGTCGATCGCATTCGCAACCGCATGCCCGATATCGCGCTCTCGACCGATATTATCGTTGGCTTCCCGGGCGAGACTGAAGAGGACTTTGAGCAGACGCTCTCACTTGCCGAGACGGTCCGCTATGCTCAGGCCTATACCTTCATCTATTCCAAGCGCGCCGGTACCCCGGCCGCAGAGATTGACGATCCTACGCCGCATGAGGTTATTCTCGAGCGTTTCAACCGCCTGGTTAAGGTTATCGAGACTACGGCACACGAGTATAACCAGGGTGAGCTTCATACTGTGGTGCCGGCGCTCATTGAGGGAACGAGTAAAAAGAACGACGCGGTCCTGCTGGGCAAGAGTCCCAAGAATCAGACCGTGCATGCGCCTATCCCCGAGGGTTACAGCATCGATCAGCTTGTTGGCAAGATCGTTGATGTTGACGTTGACGTTGCCAAGACCTGGTATTTGTCCGGCTCCGTTGTGGGCGAGCCGCGCTAATGGTTTCTCCCAGGGCAGGACTTTCCGCCGTTGCGATCGTCGGTCCGACGGCGGTTGGTAAGAGTGATGTTGCCGACCGTTTGGCAGCTCGTCTTTCGTCCGAAGTGCTGTCGTGCGATGCGATGCAAATCTATCGCGGCATGGATATCGGTACCGCAAAGATGGCGCCCGATGAGTGTACGGTGCCGCTGCGTCTCGTCGACATTGTAGAGCCGGGTGTGCCATATTCTGCTGCG
>USIL01000091.1:0-6049 GCA_900554655.1 uncultured Collinsella sp. | reverse complement strand
CCTCGCGCCTGAACATCACGCGCGACACCAAGCTGGTCGAGGACATGCGCGGCGGCAAGCTGCTGCTGTTCACGAGCCCGTGGAACGTGGACTGGGCTACCGACCACAACCCCGACCTTATCCTGTCGGAGTTTGGCAACGTAGCGTTTTAACGCATCGGCGCGGTGGCCCTGCGGGGCTGCCGCGCCGTTTGCTTGCCTGATGCCGTGTGAGCGGCTATCATACCCACCGTCGTCTCAAGACCGGGGCGTCCGAGCAGTTCGGGTCCGATATCCTGCTCGTTAAACCTAAAACCAAAGGAGTACATAATGATCAAGAAGGTCATGGAGGACTACAAGGTCCTGTTGCGGAGCATTCCCGCGGCAACGGTTTCGCTGTTTTTCGTGAGCGTCATCATGATGAACCTGCTGGCCAACAAAGAGCTTATCAGCCTGCCGTATCTGGCACTCGATTGCGGCTTTGTGGTGAGCTGGGTTTCGTTTTTGTGCCAGGACATGATCTGCAAGCGCTTTGGTGCCAAGGCATCTATCAAAATCTCTATCCTCGCGCTGCTGGTCAACCTTGCCGTGAGCCTGTGCTTTTGGGCATGCTCGCTCACGCCCGGCATGTGGGGTGCTTACTACGACACGGGCATGATCGAGGTCAACACCGCTCTTAACGCCACCATCGGCGGCACCTGGTACGTGGTGCTGGGTTCTTCGCTGGCAATGCTCGTTTCTGCCGTAGTTAACTCTACGCTCAACCAGTCGCTCGGCCGCATGCTCAAAAAGAATAACTTTGCGAGCTTCGCCTTCCGCTCCTATGTGTCCACGGGTGTTGGCCAGTTTATCGACAACCTGGTCTTTGCCATTGTGGTAAGCCACACGTTCTTTGGCTGGACCTGGGTGCAGGTCCTTATGTGCTCGCTGACCGGCGCTGTTGCCGAGCTGCTGTGCGAGGTCTTCCTGAGCCCCGTGGGCTACAAGGTCGTGCGCGGCTGGGAGCGCGAGAATGTGGGCTCCGAGTACCTCGAGCGCCACGCAACCGCCTAAGGAGCAAGTATGCGGGTTTTGATCACGGGTGCTTCGGGCGGTATCGGAGCCGCATGCGTGCAGCGCTTTTTGGACGAGGGCCACGAGGTCGTGGGCTTTGATCTGCTGCCGGCGGCAATCGAACACGAGCGCTACCGCCATCTGATTGTTGATGTCCGCGAACCGGACTCGTTTCCAGACGACCTTGAACCACAGGTAATCGTAAACGTTGCCGGTACGCAGGATTCGGCCGACGATATCGCCGCCAACCTGTGTGGCACCATCAACGTGACCGAGCGCTATGCCTTTGTGGGGGAGGGGCTTGCCGCCAAGCCGGCGCCGACAATTCGCTCCGTGGTCAATGTGGGGTCGGCGAGTGGGCATACGGGATCGGAGTTTCCCGACTATGCCGCCAGCAAGGGCGGCGTTATCGCCTACACCAAGAACCTTGCAAACCGTCTGGCGCCGCAGGCTATCGCCAACAGTGTGGACCCGGGTGGCGTTATCACGCCGCTCAACCGTTGCGTGATGGAAGACGAACACCTGTGGAACCAGATTATGGAGCTCACGCCGCTTAAACGTTGGGCCACCGCCCAAGAGATCGCCGAGTGGATCTACTTTGTGGGCGTGACCAACCGGTTTATGACCGGGCAGAGTCTGCTGATCGATGGCGGCGAGGCCGGCCGCACACAATTTATTTGGCCCGAATAGGAAACGCGCCCGATGGAAAGCCGTCGGGCGCGTTTTTGATGTATCGATTTTTAGCCGATGCAAGTCCAGTTGACGGGGGTCGAGCCGTGCTGTTCGAGTAGCCGATTGGCTGCCGAGAAGGGGCGCGACCCCATAAAGGCGGGGAGTTCTGCCGTGGCACGGTTGGCCGAAAGCGGCGAGGGATGCGTAGAGGCCAGGCAGAACTTGCCGGTTGCCTTGCCCGCACCAGTTGCGACGAGCTTGCCTTCGACCATCTGTTGGGCAAAGCGACCCCATGCCAAAAAGACTACCGGCTGGGGCAGCTGGCAGCAGCGTTCGATAACGTAATCGGTGAGCGTGCTCCAGCCCAGTTTGGCGTGCGAGTTGGCGGCATGCTCGCGCACGGTGAGCGTAGTGTTGAGGAGCAGGACGCCCTGCCGTGCCCATGGGGTTAGGTCTCCCGTGGCGGGAATGGGGCAATCCAGATCGGCTTTGAGTTCCTTATAGATGTTGCGCAGGCTCGGCGGCAACTTGGTTTGCGTCGCGGGGACCGAGAACGACAGCCCCATGGCCTGGTTGGGTCCGTGATAGGGGTCTTGACCCAAGATGACAACCTTGACCTGGTTGACCGGCGTGTAGGCGAGGGCATTGAGGATGTCGTCTTGTGCCGGGTAGATAGTCTGCTCGGCACGCAAAAGGGCGATGCGCTCGAGCAGCTGGTTCGTAGTGTTACGTACCGGCTGCGGTGCATCGCCCAACCAAGTTGCTATGTTGCGGTCGCGGGTCGCGGCGTCCATGGCGCTCCTTTACGTCAGATGCTCTGTCGGTATCTATTGTAAAGGCGCACCGGTTGCCTTTATGCCGCGGCTGTATGAAGAGCGGGGTCTACGAGACGTGCTCGGGCGCTCCCGCCATGCGAGCCTGTCCATGTGCGCGGAGGCGCGGAAGCTCGACGGTTGCCACCATGACGCCGGTGAGGATGAGGGCGGCGCCAAAGAAGGCGATGGGGCTCAGGACCTCGCCAACCAAGAAGAACGAAAAGACGGCGGAGCAGACCGGCTCGAGCGAGAAGGCGAAGCCAGTGGTCTCGGCGGGCACGTGGGGCTGCACGAGCGTTTGGGTGATAAAGCCGTAAGCAGAGCAGATGAGTGCGAGCGCAATGACGACCACGATCTCGCTGGGCGTACTGGGAAGCGTGAAGCCGCCAAAGGTGAATGCGGCGATGCCCGAGAACAAGCCGCCAAAGCCCAGCTGCCAAACGCCCAGAGCCAGCGGATCGACTTCTTCGACAAAGCGCTTGGCCACGATGATGTGGCTGGCATAGATAAAGGCCGAGAGCAGCATGATGATCGCTCCCGGGTTCAGGCTGGTAAAGTCGGCGCCCGAGAGCAGCAGCATGCCGCAGGTGACGATGGCGGTGCCGACGAGCACTTTGCGCTCGGGGGCGCGACGCAGCAGCAAAGCGTTGGCGAACGGCACGATCACGACCGTCAGGCTCTGCAAAAAGCCGGCAGTGGAGGCAGAGGTAAGGCTGGAGCCCAGGCACATGCAGGTGAGCTCGGTTGCCATAATGGCGCCGATGATGGCGGCACGGACCATAAGATCGCGGTTGATGCGCAACGCGTGCTTGTGGAAGAGCAGCAGGCAGACCACAAAGGCGATGATGCAGCGTAGCGCGACGATGCTCGTGGCGTTCATGCTGTCCATGCCGATCTTCATGAGGGGATACGAAAAGCCCCATGCGACGGGAACGGAAAATGAGAGCGCGATTGCTTTTTTGCGATCCATGGGACTCCTTTTGTTACAGAACGGTTTCGCAAAAAGGATTCTGCTCTCAGATGTGGATGTAGTAAAGCGAATGTATCTTCAGTATGATTAAGAAATACTAATGCTGGCAGAAAAAGCCCTGGCAAAACGTTTTACAGCTATATCGAGGTGGAGGCACGATGGCATCGCGGTATCAGATTGTTTGTATGGTGGTCGATCGCGGCAGTCTTAAGGGCGCGGCGGACGAGCTGGGCTATACGCAAAGTGCGGTGAGCCAGGACGTCAAGGCACTCGAGCGCGAGCTGGGTACCACGCTTATCGAGCGCGGTAAGCAGGGCGTTTCGCTTACGCGCGACGGTAAGCAGTATCTGCCGTACCTGCGCCAGATCGTGACCGCCGAGGCCGAGCTCGAGGGCAAGCGCCAGGAGCTGCTGGGGCTTTCGTCGACCGATATTCGCATCGCGACGTTTACCAACGTGAGTCGAACCGTGTTACCGCGCGTGATCCGCGACTTTGGGGCGCTGCACCCGGGCGTACGTTTTACCCTCAAGCAGGGCGACTACACGCGCAACGCCCAATGGGTGCACGACGGCGTAGTGGATTTTTGCTTTACGGCACGTGGGTTTACCGCTGGGCTCGAGAAGCGCGTGGTCTATCACGACGAGTTGGTGGCACTGTTGCCGGCTGCACATCCGCTGACAGCAAAGGAAAAGGTGACACTCGCCGACCTGGCGTCCGAGCCGTTTGTACTGTTGGATGAGGGCGAACAGAGCCTGGTGCTCGATGCATTTGCGACACATGGGCTGTCGCCGCACGTGACGAGTGAGGTGACTGACGACTACACCATCATGGCGATGGTGGAGGAGGGCCTAGGCGTGAGCATGCTCTACCGTCGTACTGTGGAGGGCATGCGAGCCGATATTCGTGTGCGACCCATCGTGCATGCTCCCTCGCGCGACGTAGTGGCAGCTTGGCGCAGCTGGGATACCATGCCTATCGCCACGAGGCGCTTTATCGACTATATGAGCTCGCATATTGTCAATTAATGACTGGCGTGGCGTTGAGTGCGGTGTCTAGCGGGCTGTCGCTTTGGCTTGGGTGGCGCGATAGGTGCGTGCCGGGTGGCAAAGTAGTACCGCCACGACCATAAAGAACGCCGTGGTGCCCAGGCTGATGGGGTAGACCATCATGATGTTCGCAAAGGTGCGGAAGTGCGGGAACACGCAGAACACCCAATAGAAGCGGATGCCGCAGACGCAGATCATGGTGATGAGGGCGGGCGTGAGCGAGATACCAAAGCCGCGTAGGTAGCCGGACATGTTTTCGTAGAACATGCTAAAGGCGTACGCCGGGAAGATCGAACACACGCGGATATAGCCGATCGAGACGATGTTGGGATCGCTGTTGAACAGCGACAAGATCTCGCGCCCCAGGCCGACAATAACGATGATCGTGGTGAGTGCAACGATACCGCCTTCGACCAGGCAGACCTTGAGCGTTTTGGTGCAGCGGTCGATCTGGCGGGCACCGTGGTTTTGTCCCACAAAGGTGGTGCAAGCCTGGCTAAAGCTGTTGAGCAGGTTGTAGCATACGTACTCCAAGCTCATAGCGGCGCTCGATGCCGCCATGACCTCGGTGCCCAGGCTGTTGATAGCAGACTGGATGATGATGTTGGCGACGGCAAAGACGGCGCTTTGGATGCCGGCGGGCAGGCCGATCTTGACGATGCGCTTGAGGGCGACGGGGTCGATAGCCAGGTCGCGCGGGGTGACGCGGACGACGGAGTCGGTCTTGAGCAGGCGGATAAAGAGCGTAGCGGCGCTGACGGTGTAGGCGATGGCGGTGGCGATGGCGACGCCCGCGACGCCCCAGTGGAGTACGGGGACAAAGATGAGGTCCAGGCCAATGTTGAGGACGGTGGACACGGCAAGCGCCTGCAGCGGCATGCGGGTGATGCCGACGGAGCGGAAGATCGCGGCCTCAAAGTTGTAAAGCAAGATCGAGGGCATGCTGAGCAAAAAGACGCGTAGGTAGAGCGAAGCGAGCGGCATGGTTTCGGCGGGAACGTTGAGCGCGGCGAGCATGGGCTCGGCAAAGATCTCGCCCAGTGCGATGACGACAAAGCCCACAAGTGCCATAAGAATCGAGGTATGGACGGCGCGTTTGACCATGTTCTGATCGTTGCGGCCGATAGCGTTGGCGATGACCACGTTGGAGCCAAGCGACATGCCAATAAACAGGTTGAGCATAAGACTGGTAAGCGGAACATTGGAGCCGACCGCCGCCATGGCGAGGGTTCCCTGGTCGCCCGAGAAGTTACCGATGATGACCGTGGCGATGAGGTTCGACAGTTGCTCCAAGATGCTCGTGGCGGCTACGGGGAATGCGAACAGGGGAATATTGCGCCACAGCGAGCCGGTGGTCATATCAATGTGCTTAGATGCGGTTTCGGCCATACGCTCTCAATCTCTAACATGCTCTTTTGTGCTTATTTGCGCAGACGATGATACTCCTAATCGCCTAGTCATTGGGGACGTTCTAAAACGATTACTCATTCAAGAACGTCCCCAATGACTAGGCGG
>USIL01000090.1:0-6076 GCA_900554655.1 uncultured Collinsella sp. | reverse complement strand
GAGGCCCAAGTTATCGTCAACGCGAAAGACGCTCGCATCGTCGGAGGGATCGAACCCCACGAGCAAGTTGTCGTTATGCACATTGGGTAAGTCGCCCAGGACCTGGGCGAGGGCTCCGGGAGCCAACTTAGCGGCTCAACCGCTCGCGGCCGTCATGGACGTGAGCTTAATCTGATCGTCAGCCATCGATACCTCCTCTCATCGGTCAATCATTTCCTCCCAGTATACGTATGAATGCAGGCCCACGGCCGATGCATTAATCGAGCGCCTGTGCGCGAATCGCCGCGCCGATCGCTCCGGCAAAGCGAGCCTGGGGCGAGGGGGTCACCGGCGACCCCAGTAGCTCGCCCAACCGCTCCACCACGAAGGCGTTCTCGCACAGGCCACCGGTCAGGTAGTATGGAGCGCCCGCGGCCTGCCCGGCCATGGTCGCCACGCGCGAGACCACGCTGTCGATCACGCCACGCGCAATGTTCTCGCGCGGCTCGCCGCGACCGATCAGGCTGATGACCTCGCTTTCGGCAAACACCGTGCACATGCTGGAAATCTTGGTAGGCTCGCCGGTGCGGGCGAGGTCTGCCATCTGCTGCTGGGTAATGCCCAGGCGGTCGGCCATGATCTCCAAAAAGCGCCCCGTGCCGGCGGCGCACTTGTCGTTCATGGCAAATTTGGCCACGCGGCCGCCTTTAAGCTGGATGACCTTGGTGTCCTGACCACCCACATCGATCACGGTGCCATGGTCACCAAACAGACGCACGGCACCGGTGCCGTGGCAGGTGATCTCGGTCACGACCTTGTGCGCATAGGGCACGGCAACACGGCCGTAGCCAGTCGCGACCACGCGAGCATCTTCGGCCGTCACGTCATAGCCGGCCGCTGCCAGTGCCTCGCGCAGCCGCTCGGAAGCATCGACCGAGGAGAACCCGGTTGGCTGCACGCACGTCCACGCCACCGAACCCTCCCCGTCGACCACAGCAGCCTTAGCCGCCGTAGACCCGATATCGATCCCGATCCCTATCATGGCTCTCTTCCAATCTAAACATCAAAGGTAGCGGCGCGTTCAGGCGCCTTAGCTCTAGCTTCCTCAGGTGCCGGAGATTGCCCCGAAAGAGGAGCGCAGCGTACTTTGGGTACGCAAGCGACGGTTTGAGGAGCAAGATCCGGCGCCTGAGGAAGCTAGAGGGTTTCGATGAAGGCGGCGATGCGGGTCTCGATCTGGCCCATGTCGCCGTTGCTGTAATCGGTCTCGATCTTCATGTACGGAATACCCGCACCCTCGACAGCCTCCTGCATGCGCGCACTCTCCACGTTAAAGGTGTGGCACGCCTGGAGCACATTCTCCACCACACCGTCGACGTGGTATTTCTCGCACATGGCCAGCGTGTTTTCCATACGACCGTCGTTGGGCGTCATGACCGAGCAGTTGATGTCCAGGTAGCGGTCGGCGATGGTGCGCAGGATATCGGGAGCCTCCGGGTCGATCATCATGGCCGCCGTGCGCTCGCCCGAGCAGTCGTCCATGCACACGACCACACCGCCGTTGGACTCGATAGTACGGCCGATCTTGTTGATCACGCCGCCCACCGGGCAGCCAGTGATCAGAATGCGCTTGGCATCCGCCGCAACCGGGCGCTCGCCCGCGTCGTAGGTCTCGCGCAGCTTGGCAACCTTTTGCTCCAGCTGCTGCGTATAGGCCTCGATATCGAAGCTGAACGTACCGGCGAATATGGTGCTCATCAGGTCAACGCCGCTCATGGCAGCCGGCTGGTTGGCCTGCAGCGCAAACATCTCGAGCTGGGCCGCACGCAGACGGTTGCGACGACGGACGGCAGCGCGCAGGTCATCGTCGGTAATCGTGATGCCGTAGAAGCCCTCGAGCTCCTCCTTGAGCAGGCGGCACTCCTCGTACCAGCCTTTACGCTCGTAGGCGCGATCGCGACCCTGCGGAAGATGCAGAATGTGCGTGCGCTTGAGCTCGTTGAGCAGTTCGTACATCTTCTTCTTGCCGTCGCAGGTGGTCTCGCCGATGATCATGTCGCTAAAGTACGTAAACGGGCACTTTTGCGAGTAGGCAAAGCCGTACGTCGATTTGATGAGCGGACACAGATTTGCCGGCAGCACCTTCTCGGCCTCGGGAATCACCTCGTCGGATGTGCCGCACAAGGCCACACTTGCAGCGCTCGCGGCATCGATAATCTCGAGCGGCGTATAGCTGCACAAAAAGCCGACCAGGCGATTACCCGCCTGCTTGTAATCCTTGACGCGAATAAACGCCGCCTTGCGTTGCTCGTTGAACTCCTCAAACGTGGACGGCAACGGCTGCTCAATATTTTCCGACATATAACTCCTTAACAAACCTTTTAACCAACCAAGGAAACGGCTTTCCCAGGTGCCCGAGGTTGCCGTGAAAGAGGAGCGTCGCGTACTTTGGTACGCAAGCGACGGTTTGAACAGCAAGATCGGGTGCCTGGGGAAGCCGCCGGGACGAATAGTCCTAAATGGTTTCCAAGAAAGCCTCAATCCTGGTTTGCAGTTGGCCTGCATCCTCGCCGGCGTAGTCGGTCGTGATGTGCATAAATGGAATGCCTGCCTCCTCGGCGGCCTTCTCCACGGCAAACGACTCCATCTCGTAGAGCGTGCAGAACTGCAGGGCCACGTCGACGATGCCGTCGGCGTGCAGGTCCTTGGCCATCTGGACAATGTCCTTCATACGCTGGTCGTTGGGCGTAAAGACGGCGCAGTTGATCTTAAAGTAGCGCTCGGCGATGGCATCAAGCATCTCGTCAACCGTCTCACCGGACTCGTCGACCAGGTCCTTGTAATAGCGCGAACCCGTGCAGGACTCCTCGCCTACCACAACGCCGCCGGCCTTCTCGATGAGGTTGAACAGCTTCCAGTTGGGCACGGCCATGGGCGTGCCGGTGTACAGGATGCGCTTGGTCCCCTTGGGCGCCACGCCCTCTCCGGCCTCGACACGCTCCTCGCACTCGGCAGCCATGTCGTTGATGGCACCGGTCAGACGCGGCGTGTCGTCCATAAAGGCGGCCTGCACGGTCAGCAGGCTGTCGAGGCCGCTGATGGGCGCCGGGTCAGCGGCACGGGTCGCAGCCAGACGCTGCAGGGCACGACGCTTCTCATTGACGGCGTGAATGGCGGCCTTCAGGCGCTCAGGCGTAATCTTGACGCCGCACTCATCCTCAATCTTTGCGGCGAGCTTTTTGACCTCGGCCTTCCAAGTCACGAGCGTCGACTCGTCGTGCACGTTGGGGATATCCATGACGTACATGTTCTTTTGCGTGGCAAAGAACTCATAGGCCTTCTTCTTGCCGTCGCAAGTGTTCTCGCCGACTACCAGGTCGCTCGACTCGATGTAGGGGCAGACCTCGCCCAGCTTAAAGCCGGCAAAGCTCTTGATGAGCGGACAAGTGTTTCGCGGCAGATTCTCCTCGACCTTGTCCGTTGCCCAGTCGGCACCAGAGCACAGGCCCACGGGAATACCATCGCACGCAAGCACGATTTCCTCGGGCACATAGACGCAGAACGAGCCGACGATCTTGGTGGCCTCGCCGGCCTCCTTCTTGTCGAGCATTTCCTTAATACGGCCGCTGTGAATGTTGGTGGCGACAAAATCCAGGTAGGACGTGGACTTGGGACGATTGTTCTGCGTCAGGAACATGTCCCCGTACATCTGACCCACAGCACCCAGCAGCATGTCGTGGTCGGCAAGATTCATGCCGAGGCTCTCCCACATCGGATGGAAATCAAATTCTTCAGCCATGACGGTTCCCCTCTCGAACCAAATACGAATAACTACGGTATTGCTGCACGGTGGGTGGCGAAAACCCAGCCGTGCTTAAACCCGGAATTTTGGGGAACCTGCTTTGCGGTTGATGATTTAGTTGTGCGTCGTCTCTCCCGGAGCCGTGAACAAACCTGCTCATATGCGGCTCCGAGCCATATAGAGGGCGCGCGCGGCAACGCGGCGAATGTATGTCGTCTGCGGCATGTGCGCACCCTCCTTTACAAGTTGAGGTCAACTATACCAACGGTCATCGACCATGCGAACACCGTTGACATTCGTACGACAGCGTCGTGTGCCGTCGTTTAATAAATAATTATCTTGTATGATAAGAGTTTGTCATTCCTCATTCGGCGAACGGCAAAAACAAAGCCGCCGAGGCTTATATTCCCCGACGGCATTACCCGGCGCTATCGACAAACCAAATGGATCTTACTCGCATCGAAGTGCATGCGTAGCGTCTCGCCTGCTTGCGGCAGCTCGTCGACAGGCATGCGCACTTTGTTGACCTTCCACTGCAGGCGCGTCGGCGCATCGGCACGCGGCACATCCAGCAGCACCAAGCGCTCAAAACGCGAATCGCTCACGCGGGCCACGTGCAGGTCGTAGCTGTTGCGACCACGCTCGGCACGGTTGTCCACATGGAAGTAGCTCGCACGAATACCGAGGTACGCCACATTATCGGGAACCTCGCGACCCACGTTAAAGGTCATGCCCCAGTCGAGGGCCTCAACTTCTTCGTCGCCGATCTTGCGCGCCCGGCTCGTATTCTTGCAGCCCGTCAGGCGCAGCGCGGCCGAGGTCTGCGGCCGGCGAACCACGTCCTCGACGGAGCCGATCTCCTCCACATGGCCGTTATGCATCACGCAAACGCGCTCGCACAGGCGACATGCCTCATCGATATCGTGGCTCACGTAGAGCACGGTGCGGTTGCAGACGTCGAACAGGTCGAGCATGTTCTGCTCGAGTGCGCTCTTAAGATAGGAATCGAGCGCGCTCATGGGCTCGTCGAACATAAAGATGCCCGGATGCGCCGCCACCATGCGGGCAAGCGCCACACGTTGTTGCTGACCGCCCGAGAGTCGCGCGGGATAGCGGTCGGCAAAGTCGGCCAGTCCAAAGATACCCAGGTAGCGCTCGGCCAGCCTTTTGCGCGCCGTGGCGTCGCCCGCGTCCTTTACGCCGGCACACACGTTGTCTGCCACCGTCATGTTAGGGAACAGCTGATAGTTTTGGAACAGCAGGGCGCATTTTCGCTCCTGGGGCGACAGGTTGATGCCTGCCGCCGAGTCAAAGAAGGTCACGCCGTTGACGACGATCTTGCCCTCGTCGGGCGTCTCCACGCCGGCAATGCAGCGCAAGGTGCAGCTCTTGCCGCAACCCGAGGCACCCAACAGCGCCACGCGCTCCTCGCCAGCCTCAAGCTGCATGTCGAGCACAAACCCGGGATAACGTTTCTTAATATCCAGAACGAGCGACATGGCTTATCGACCTCCCTGCGGCGCTGCGTCATCGCGCATGAGCTCGGCCAACGCCTCGCGATCGATACGCAAGGCATCGCCGCCCGCCGGGTCGAGCGAATCGCCCTGTCCGGCGAGATCTTTGGCCTGCTTGCGCTCCGCACGGGAAAGGCCACGCTCGCGGTACTTTTGCGAATGCGCCGTATACATGTTGATGAACAAGATGACCAAAAAGCTAAAGACAATCACGACGACGACCCAAAAGAGAGCCACCGACGTATTGCCGCCCATCCACTCAAAGTAAATCGCAATGGGAATGGTCTGCGTAATGCCGGCGTAGTTGCCCGCAAAGAACAGCGTGCAGCCAAACTCGCCCATCGCGCGAGCGAAGGCGAGCACCGTGCCCGCCGCGATTGAGGGCCAGCCGAGCGGCATCATGAGCTTGGCAAAGATGCAACGTTCGGACCACCCCAAGGTTCGCGCGGCGTCGAGCATCTGCGTGTCGAGGCTCTCGAAGGCTCCCAGCGCCGTGCGGTAGACCAGCGGAAACGACACAACGACAGCCGAAATGACCGCCGCGGGCCAGGTAAAGACGATCGAGATGCCATGCGCGATGAGCCACTGGCCCACCCCGGTCGAGCGGCCAAACAGCATGAGGAGCAGAAAGCCGCAGACCGTGGGCGGCAGCACCATAGGAATCGTAAAGACCGAATCGAGCAGGCCCTTGATGCGACTCGAGGTACCCATAGTCTTCCACGCGGCAAACAGGCCCAGTGCAAAGGCAATCACCAGGGCAAGGCCGCTCGTTCTGATAGAC
>USIL01000089.1:0-6135 GCA_900554655.1 uncultured Collinsella sp. | reverse complement strand
GAGCCGTACGCTTGAACTTAGAAGGGGGAGGCCTCGCGGCCTCCCCCTTTTTTGCGTTTGCGGGGCATAAATAACTCATTTACGCCAGACGATTTAATTCTTTTTGGTATTGAGCTTTTATTTAAAGAAAATAAAACGAATAACAAGGGCGACTGCTATGGCTGCAATGATCAAAAGCAGGATTGTCAGTCGATGCTGCTTGCGTCGTTTACTTGATGAAACGAAGATTGATTTTCCCTGTTTTGGCGTTTCGAGATAGCGAGCCGAATGCGTCAAGGTTTGCTTTGGTCGAGGACCTCTTTGTTGATGAGCGGCGGATGCTTTCATCGGCTCATCACTAGCTGCGCTGTTTTTAGATAATGGTGCGTCTTTCAGATATACAGGGTCTCCCGAGGCGACGCCCATATGTTTACGTCCCGTTTGGGCATCCTCGAGCGTTTGATATCGATTTCTCGTCACATACTCGGGCTCCGGATCATTAATGGGCTCTTGCGAGATGTGGGGGCGATGGAACCGTGGCGGCTGCGTGGAAGTATCTTCCCCCTGCGTCGGCATAAACATATTGTTCTGGTTTTGGTCGTCCATGATGCCCTTTAGCTCGTTACCAACAACGTGTACGCGCTCATTGTAAGCCCCTTGTTATTTGTAGCTGGGGACATACTCGGTATTTAAGCTCTGGTTCAAAGAACCTTAACCTTACTAAAACCTTAGTCATGCACACTTAGATATGCTTATAGTACTGGACTAAAAAAACTTTATAGTCGATGTATATATGAGCACTGGGTGGGCATATATAAGAGCGTCAAAAGAAGTCCCAGTCACCTGGAAGATGACTCGGCAGTCCTTAAAAGGAGTGGTAAACATGGCAAGCATGGTTCCTTATCGTTCGGTTTTTGGCGTTCGTCCCTCTGCAAGCTCGCTGTTCGATCTTTTTGATGATATGAGTGACCTAGCGAACGGCTCGATTGCCTCTAAGGCGTTCCCCGTTGACGTTGAGGATAAGGGCGACGGCTATGAGGTCAAGGCTTATCTGACCGGCGTCGCCAAGGACGATATCGATGTCGAGCTTAACGAGGGCCGTCTGTCCATTAGCGTGAATGTCGAGGAAGACGAGGAGAACGAGGGCAAGAACTTCCTGCAGAAGGAGTTCAACTCGTACAGCGCGACGCGTGGCGTGTATCTAAAGGACGCTTCGAGCGAGGGCCTCTCGGCTAAGTACGCTGACGGCATCCTGACCGTTACGGTTCCCAAGATCGTCGAGAAGAAGAACGTTACGAAGATCTCCATCGACTAACTTCGTTGGTGTTCTGCGCTATTAAAAGACAGCAAAAGGGGCTGGGAAGCGATTCTCGGCCCCTTTTGCTGTCTAGGACAGTCTATTGAATGGTTGCCGGTTGATACTGACTCGCAGGGCGTATCGAGAGTTTTCGCGATCCTTGGAGAAGGGTGGCGGAGCTGCCGAGCTCGTCATCCAGGGTTGCGGCCAGAGCTTTGGCATAGCTTTTGACGGTAAGGCTCGGACGATTGTTATCTTGGCTGATATGCATGGCAATGAGCTGTTCGGTGCGATCGGTAACAAGTTCGCGCGCGGCTTCGGCGGCTTGGCCATTGGAGAGGTGTCCCCTTGCAGACAGGATGCGCTCCTGAAGAAAGCGGGGATATTCTCCCTCGCGCAGCATGGTCGCATCGTGGTTGCTTTCGAGCGCGAGGACTCGACAATCTTTGAGGGTGTTCATGGCTTGGCTCGATAGCTCTCCGGTGTCGGTGGCAAAGCCGATGGAATCATCGAGAGCATTGAATCGATAGCCGACTGGATTGATGACATCGTGTGATGTTGAGTAGGTTTGCACGTGGATGCCGGCAATGGATAGGGTGTCACCGGGATCGAATTCCTCGACAGGCAGATGCGAAAGATTTTCTTTGTTCGAAAGAGTGCCCCTGCTGGCAAAGAGGGGGCCGTGCCAGTGCTTGCACCAGATATCGAGGCCCTTGATGTGATCGCTATGCTCATGAGTAATGAGAAGAGCCGAGACGTTGTCAGCCGAGAGCCCCAGTTCTGCCATGCGCTTTAATGTCTCGCGGCGAGACAGTCCGTCATCGACCATAATGAGCCCCTGCGGGCCCTCGATGAGCGCGCAGTTGCCTTTAGAGCCACTGCCGAGGATATGAAGGTGCAGACGAGACATAAGATTCCAAAGGATACAATGGGTGCGGACGAATAGAGGAGGAAGCAAATGCCTACGGTATCTCAGCATTATGGACACCATGCCGTGCCTGGGGCAGTCGATGAGACCCGGACGAGACAGCAGGCTGCTCCTGTCGTGCTCATGGTATCAGGCGGCGCGGACTCGACGGCACTGCTTCTTATGGCGTGCACATCAAAGCTGGATATCCAAGACGGACGCGGTGTTGCCCCCATCGCGCGCGAGCGACTGCACGTGCTGCATGTGAACCATCATCTGCGCGGCAAGGCGTCCGATGGCGACGAGGCCTTTGTGCGTGAGCTCTGCGCACAATATGGTCTACCGCTGTGTGTTGAGCATGCCTATTTTGATGATGAATCGGGCAATATCGAGGCGGCTGCCCGCGAGGTGCGCTATGCCGCGGCGCGAAGGTATGTTCGCGAGCTCTGCGCCCAGACGGGGGCACCGCGAACGGCGGCTCGTATCTGCACCGCGCACACGTCTTCGGATCGCGCGGAAACGTTTTTGATGAACGCGATTAAGGGTTCGGGGCCCGCTGGTCTATCGAGCATTCCTCGCCGGAGGAATATCGTGGTGCGTCCCTTGCTCGACCTAACTCATGGCGAGCTCGTGGGCTATCTACAGGTACATGGTCAGCCGTGGCGTGAAGACGAGAGCAATGAGGATATCTCGTATCTGCGAAACTACGTGCGCCATCGGGTAATGCCGGTGGTGGCACAGCGTAATGCGAGCGTGTGCAAGACGATTGGCGCCGCCTGTGAGATCTTGGGTGATGAAGATGCGTTTCTATCCCAGCTGTCGGCACGGGCGTTTCGAAGCTGTTTGCGCAAAGAGGCAGCGGGCGCGCTGGTGCTCGATGCCAGGCGCCTTGCTGCGGCCGAGGTGGTAATCGCGCGGCGCATCGTGCGACTGGCGATCAAACGCATCGATCCGGATGCTCGTCCCGAGATGCGACATGTGGAGCGAGTCCTTTCCTGCGTTGCCGAGGGTGCCGGCTCGGTCACGCTTCCGGCGGGGATTGACGCACGCATTGAGTTTGGCATGCTGGCGTTTAAGGCGCCGGTGGCTCGCGAGGGCCTGGTCGCGGACTGGGTTACCGTGCCCGGTCGTTTGCCGTTGGGCGGGGGACGTATGCTGGTCGCAGAGTCGATGGTCGTTGAGCCGGGATGCGACATCGTGCGCCGCGCCCGTGAGCTCGCGGCTGCCGGGGAAGCGACAGCTTTGGTAGACGCGGCTGCCCTGGGTTTTGCCGACAGCGATAGTGAGCGGATCCTGGCGGGCTCGCGTGGCGAGATCCCTGCCGAGGCGCGATTGGCGCGCCTGTGGGTGGACGGTCCCGCACCGGGAGACGTGATGTGCCCGTTAGGGATGAGTGGCCGAAGCAAGAAAGTATCCGACTTGCTAGGTGAGGCTCGCATTCCCGTTTCCGAGCGCGCCGGCGTGCCCATGGTGAGGACGGCCCCGGGGGGTGCCGTGGTGTGGGTCGCCGGAGTTCGCGCGGACGAGCGTTTTAAGTGCACGGCCGCAACGCGCGTGGCATATCTGCTTCGTGTGGTCGATGCGGAATAGCGTCCCACGCCAGCTATTCTGTGCGACGTTGACGGTATTCCCGCGCTGATGGCGTACGGGCTGGAAAATATTCCCCGTGCGCTGCTAGAATGTGAAGTTCGCGTCCATACGGCGGTGTGTGGGCGATAAGCACAAGAAAGGGTTGTCATGGCTTCTCAACATCCGGATATCGAGAAGGTTCTGTTTACGCAGGAGGATATCGACGGTATCGTCTCTCGCCTGGGCGAGGAGATTACGCGCGACTACGCGGGTAAGGATCTGGTGCTGATCGCGGTCCTACGCGGCGCCGTGGTCTTTATGGGCGACCTGATGCGCAAGATCGAGCTGCCGACCAACATCGATTTCATGGCTGTTTCGAGCTATGGCGACGGTGTGAAGTCCTCGGGTATCGTGCGTATCATTAAGGACCTGGATATCGACATCCGCGGTCGCGACGTGCTGATCGTCGAGGACATTCTGGACTCGGGCCTGACGCTCAAGTATCTGATGAAGAACCTCGAGAGCCGCAAGCCCGCTTCTCTGGAGGTCGCCGCCTTCCTGTGGAAGGACGTTGAGGACCGCGTCTCGGCCATCACGCCCAAGTATGTTGGAACCCATTGCCCCGATGCCTTTGTGGTGGGCTACGGCCTCGACTATGCCGAGCGCTATCGTAACCTTCCGTATCTGGGCATTTTGAAACCGGAGGTTTATTCGTAAGATGCCCGACGACCATAACGATAACAATTCCCAGACTCCCCGGGAGCCTAAGATCCCGGGGATGCCCGGAGGCAAGAAGCCCACGCGTACGGGCTGGCTGTATTTTATTTTGGCTTGCGCGCTTCTGGGCTACGCCTTCTTTAACATGGGCTCCGGCTTTGCCAATTCCAGCAATACCGTTAAGCTCGCGACGAGCGAGATGGTGAGCGCCATCAAGCAGGATCGCGTCGAAGATCTGACCTATACGGTTCAAGACGGAAGCGTGACGGGTCATTACTGGAAGACGAAGAAGGACAAGGGCGATACGAGCGAGCTCAAGAGCTTCTCCTCGACCTATGTCGGCTCCGATTCGCTTGCCGAGCTCATGGCGGAGCACCCCGATACCAAGTACATCGTCAACACCAACGATCCCGATTTTTGGGGCGACTTGGCGATGAGTGTGCTTCCGACGATCGCCCTTATCGCCATCATGTTCTACTTTATGCGCCAGATGATGGGCGCCAACAACAGGAACATGCAGTTTGGCAAGACCAACGCCAAGACCAACGAGGCCACACGCCCCAAGGTCAAGTTTGAAGACGTTGCCGGCGTGGACGAGGCAGTCGAGGAGCTCGAGGAGATCCGTGACTTTTTGAGCGATCCGGATCGCTATCGCAAGCTGGGCGCCAAGATCCCGCGTGGCGTGTTGCTGGTTGGCCCTCCGGGCACCGGTAAAACGCTGCTGGCCAAGGCCGTTGCCGGCGAGGCGGGCGTGCCGTTCTTTAGCATCTCGGGTTCCGACTTTGTCGAGATGTTCGTAGGTGTCGGCGCCAGCCGTGTGCGTGACCTCTTTAAGGAGGCCAAGTCCCAGGCCCCGTCGATCATCTTCATCGATGAGATCGATGCCGTGGGACGTCAGCGCGGAGCTGGCTTGGGCGGCGGTCACGACGAGCGCGAGCAGACGCTCAACCAGCTGCTGGTCGAGATGGACGGCTTTGAGGAAAGCGAGTCGGTCATCCTGATCGCCGCCACCAACCGCCCCGACATTCTGGATCCGGCGCTGCTGCGTCCCGGTCGTTTTGACCGTCAGGTTACGGTCGACCGTCCGGATGTGAAGGGCCGCGAGCAGATCTTGCGCGTGCATGCCGAGAACAAGCCGATGGACGAGGACGTTAAGTTTGAGAAGCTCGCCCAGATGACCGTTGGCTTCACTGGTGCCGATCTGGCAAATCTGCTCAACGAGTCTGCGCTGTTGGCTGCCCGCCGCCATCGTTCCGTGATCTCGATGGACGAGGTCGAGGAATCGATGGAGCGCGTGATTGCCGGACCGCAGCGCAAGGGTCGCGTGATGACCGAGGCCGAGCGCACCACGATTGCCTACCACGAGAGCGGTCACGCCCTGGTGGGTCACATCCTGGAGCACTCCGATCCGGTCCACAAGATCTCGATCGTCAGCCGCGGCCAGGCTCTGGGCTACACGTTGCAGCTTCCGCAGGAGGATCACTTCCTCAAGACCAAGAACGAGATGCTCGACGAGCTCGCCGTGTTCTTGGGCGGTCGCGTTGCCGAGGAGCTCATGTGCGACGACATCACGTCGGGCGCGAGCAACGACCTGGAGCGCGCGACCAAGATGGCGCGCGAGATGGTTACGCGTCTGGGCATGAGCGAGGAGCTGGGCACGCAAGTG
>USIL01000088.1:0-6196 GCA_900554655.1 uncultured Collinsella sp. | reverse complement strand
TCCGTTTCGTACAGGCTGGTTCCGAGGTTTCCGCCCTTCTTGGACGTATGCCTTCAGCCGTAGGTTATCAGCCAACACTGGCTACTGAGATGGGTGAACTTCAGGAACGTATCGCTTCTACTAAGGATGGTTCTGTAACATCTGTACAGGCTGTCTATGTACCTGCCGATGACCTGACTGACCCGGCTCCTGCAACTACATTCTCACATCTGGATGCAACAACTGTACTTTCCCGTGAGATTTCCAGCCAGGGTATTTATCCGGCTGTTGATCCTCTGGATTCCACAAGCCGTATCCTTTCTCCTGAAATCGTAGGAACAGAGCATTATGAGATTGCCAGATCAGTACAGAGAGTTCTTCAGCGTTACAAAGAGCTTCAGGACATTATTGCCATCATGGGTATGGATGAGCTGTCCGAGGAGGACAAGATCACGGTGGCCCGTGCCCGCAAGGTGCAGCGCTTCCTGTCCCAGTCCTTCCATGTTGCGGAGCAGTTCACCGGTATGCCCGGCCAGTATGTGCCGCTGAAGGAGACCCTGCGTGGCTTCAAGATGATTTTGAACGGCGAGTGCGACAGCATCCCCGAGAGCTGTTTCCTGTTCGCCGGTACGATTGATGATGTCCTGGCTAAGGCCAAGCAGCAGTAAGGCGGTGGGAGTATGGCAACTTTCCCGCTCAAGATCATGACGCCGGACGGCGTTGCGTTTGATGGCGCGGTCACGTCGGTATCCTGCCGCACCATCAACGGCCAGCTTCAGCTGCTGGCGCGGCATATCGACATCTGCACGGCGCTGGGCATGGGCGAGGCTCATATTAAGCTGGAGGACGGCACGGTCCGCCGCGCAGCCTGTATGGGCGGTATGCTGAGCATGCTTGGCGGCGAGTGCCATCTGCTGGCAACGACCTTTGAATGGGCCGATGCCATTGATGCCGAGCGCGCCGCCCGCAGCAAAGCCCGTGCCGAAGCGTTGCTGGCCCAGAAGAATCTGGACAAGCGCGACATGCAGCTTGCCGAGGCCCGTTTAAGGCGTGCCTTGGTGCGCAGCAGCGTGGCCGCCCGCAAGGATATTTGAATCCGACTGCCCTCGCCGTTTGGCGGGGGCGTTTTATTTTTCGAACACGCCGCAAAGCACTGTGGTCAGTGTTTCAAACGCCCCGCCGCGCTTGCCTTTTGCGCCCGCACACGGTATAATACAGATATGAATACTGCAATGATTTACATCCTTATTATGAATGTCATCGGCTTCTGCCTGATGGGACTGGACAAGCACCGCGCCCGCACACGGCAGTGGCGCGTGCCGGAGAAGATCCTGTTTGGCGCGGCTCTGCTGGGCGGCAGTGCCGGTGCGTGGGCCGGTATGTATGTGTTCCATCACAAGACGCGCCACTGGTATTTTGTAGTGGGCATACCGCTGATCCTTGCGGCCCAGCTGGTGCTGGCTGTTTATTTTACGCGCTGAATCAGGCAGGGGAGGTGTCCCGCCGTGTCATTTTTTACCGCGCTGTTCTCCGGGCACAAAAAGTCTGCCGCTCTGCTGACGCCGCCTGACGGCATGCGGGAGACGGATATTGCGCTGGAAAGCAGTACCTGCACCGGAGAGACGGTCATCGGCTTTCGCAGCAAAGCGGACGGTCATCTGCTGAACGCCGTTGTCGTGCGCAGCCGTGCGGATATTGAGACATTTTACAAAAGCTACGGCTTTGTGTACACAGGCAAATTTGATAAATAATCCACAAACTACTCTTGACATTTTATTAACTTTATGAAATATATTGCCTTGCCTTCTCTTTTCGCACATATATTGCACAGATTTCTGCCATTTCGCACGTTTTCTTTGCAAAGCGCAAAATGGGTGCTATAATAGCTGTGTAAGTGCTAAGCAGCTATGTGCTGCATAAATACTGGAGGAGTATCAGACTATGTCCATTTTCGAAAATTTTGAGAAGAAGCTACAGGCTGAGCCGAAGTCCATCGTCTTTACCGAGGGTACCGACACCAAGCTCAAGCCCAAGCAGCGCCTGGCCCTTCGTCCCGAGGGCACGGCCGGTGTGGTGCGTGCCGTCGTGGAGAACAACCTGGTGCCCCAGGGCTCCACGCCGTTTAAGGCCTATTACGCCGAGGCCATGTTCCGCGGCGAGCGCCCCCAGAAGGGACGCCTGCGCCAGTTCCACCAGGTGGGCATCGAGTGGCTCGGCGCACCCGATCCGGCGGCAGACGCCGAGTGCATCATCATGCTCATGGAGTTCTACAAGCGCCTGGGCTTCGATCTTTCCAAGCTCCGTCTGCTTATTAACTCGATGGGCGATGCGCAGTGCCGTCCGGCATATCGCGAGCAGGTCAAGCAGTTTATCCTCGATCACGCCGACGAGATGTGCGACGAGTGCCGCGAGCGCGCCGAGCTCAACCCGCTGCGCGCCTTCGACTGCAAGAACGACCATTGCCGCGAGATTATGGCCGACGCCCCGCTGATGGGCGACAACCTGTGCGATGAGTGCCGCGAGCACTACGAGCAGGTCAAGCGCTATTTGGACGCCGCCGGTATCGAGTATGTCGAGGATCCCACCTTGGTGCGCGGCCTGGACTACTACACCCGTACTGTCTTTGAGGTCGAGGCTCCCGGCGCCGGTGTCGGCTCCATCGGTGGCGGCGGTCGCTATGACGGCTTGGTCGAGCTCGAGGGCGGCAAGCCCACGGCAGGCGTCGGCTTCGCCGTCGGCTTTGAGCGCGCCCTGCTGGCCCTGCAGGCCTTTGGCAGCGACCTGGGTGCCGAGGAGGTCCCGTGCGTCTACGTTGCCAACGCCGGCAAGGAGCTGCGTCAGAACGTCTTTACCATTACGCAGCAGCTTCGCGCTGCAGGGATTGTGACCGAGGCCGACTATCAGGGCCGTTCGCTCAAGGCCCAGTTTAAGCAGGCCGACAAGGTGGGTGCCAAGCTCATTTTGGTCTTGGGCGGCGACGAGCTTGCCGCCGGCAAGGTCAAGGTGCGCGACATGCAGAGTCACGACGAGGTTCTCGTCGATTTGGCCAACGTGGTCGAGGCGGTTCGCGAGCGTCTGTAGCGCATGTTTTTTGAGCTGCGGGCCTGCTAACGTGCCCTGCTCATGGAGAGCGATTGTTACGGGGGTGTTTCGCATTTATGCGGAATGCCCCCGTTTGTATATGCCGTCCACCGAGAAATACGACCATTTGGGGCAAAAAGCCTTGCAATGCAGAAAATACTTTTGTGTGGTAAAGCGCAATCAGCTTCGAAAGTTTTTGCCGAGTGCCTATAATAAATACCGCATGTTACGTGCATAGAAGGAGGAATGGGAGGAAACGTGGCTGAGAACCTAAGCAACCAGTCTGTACCCGAAGCCGCGGCGCGTGTCGCTGCCGTGGTCAACCGCCTCGTTAACCGAATCGGCTCGAATGCCGAGTCCAGGGAGCGTCTCGCCGAGATCGAGATCCCCGAGGAGCTGCGCGATAATCTGGCGCTGTTCCTGCGCCTGGAGCGCCGTGTGCTTAGCGAGTATGATCCCGAGATCGCGGACCTGTTTGACAAGATTTTGACAGCCGAGATTGTGGCCAATGCTGGCAACCCCGGTAGCCGCGCTGCCGACGAGTCCGTTGACGAGCAGGGCGTGCCCACTGCCGACGAGCCCACCGCCGTGGCGTTTCGCGAAGTCGTCGATCTGATCGACAGCCTGCCGCTCGATAAGCAACAGGTCATTGTCCGCGCCTTTACGAGCTTCTTCCATCTGGCAAACCTGTCGGAGGAGAACTACCGTGTGGCGCAGCTTCGCGAGCGCGAGGCCGGCGCATCGACCGATACCGAGGTCGATCCCGCTAACGAACTCACCGTCGCCTATCACCAGTTGGTAAACGAGATGGGTGTCGAGGGCGCCAACGAGCTGCTCGACAAGCTCGAGTTCCACCCTGTCTTTACCGCACATCCCACCGAGGCTCGTCGTAAGGCCGTCGAGGGCAAGATTCGCCGTATCTCCAACCTGCTGGAGGAGCGTCCGCGTCTGGGCGGCTCTGACCTGGTGGAGAACGAGCGCCATATGCTGCAGGAGATCGACGCCCTGGTACGCACGAGCCCCATCGCGTTGAAGAAGCCCACGCCGGTCGAGGAAGCCGATACCATCATCGACATCTTCGATAACACGCTGTTCGACGTTATCCCCGTCATCTATCGTCGTTTTGACGACTGGGTGCTGGGTGATAAGGCCGGTACCGTGCCGCCGCTGTGCCCGGCATTCTTCCATCCCGGCAGCTGGATCGGCTCCGACCGTGACGGCAACCCCAACGTCACCGCCAAGGTGAGCCGCGAGGTCGCCGCCAAGTACTTTACGCACATGGTGCTCAAGCTCGAGGACAAGTGCCGCCGCATCGGCCGCAACCTGACGCTCGAGGCCACCTACAGCAAGCCGTCTGCCGAGCTCATTAACCTGTGGAACCATCAGGTCGAGATGAGCACCCAGTACACCGCACGTGCCGAGCTGATCTCCGAGCACGAGCCGCATCGCGCCGTCATGCTCGTCATGGCCGACCGCCTGAACGCCACCGTGCGTCGCATCACCGACACCATGTACCACAGCGCCGATGAGTTCCTGGATGACCTGCGCGTCGTCCAGCGCTCGCTGGCCGCCTGCGGTGCCGTCCGCGCCGCCTACGGCCCGGTTCAGACCATCATCTGGCAGGTCGAGTCCTTCGGCTTCCATATGGTCGAGATGGAGTTCCGTCAGCACTCCGTGGTGCATGCCCGCGCCCTCAAGGATATCCACGAGAACGGTATCCATGGCGACCTGCAACCCATGACACGCGAGGTCATCGACACCTTCCGCGCCATCGGCTCCATCCAAAAGCGCTACGGCAAGAAGATGGCGCACCGCTACATCATCTCGTTCACCAAGAGCGCCCAGCATGTGGCCGACGTCTTTGAGCTTGCCCACCTGTCCTTTGCACACGAGGAGGATGTCCCCGAGCTCGACGTGATCCCGCTGTTCGAGCAGCTTGAGGACCTCGAGGGCTGCGTCGACGTGCTCGACCAGATGCTTACGCTGCCTGTGGTGCAAAAGCGCCTTGCCCAGACCAACCGCCGCATGGAGGTCATGCTGGGCTATTCCGACTCCTCCAAGGATGCCGGTCCTACCACGGCCATGCTCGCGCTGCACTCCGCGCAGGAGCGCATTGCCAAGTGGGCCGAGAAGAACGATATCGACCTGGTGCTCATGCACGGTCGCGGCGGTGCCGTGGGCCGTGGCGGCGGCCCGGCCAACAAGGCCGTGCTGGCGCAGCCCAAGGGTTCGGTCAATTGCTTCTTTAAGCTCACCGAGCAAGGCGAGGTCATCTTTGCCCGTTACGGCAACCGCACGCTGGCTCAGCGTCATGTTGAGTCCGTTGCCGCCGCAACGCTTTTGCAGTCGGCCCCGAGTGTCGAGAAGACCAACACCGAGACCACGCAGAAGTTCTGGGATATGGCCGAGAAGCTCAACGCCGCAAGCCACGAGCGCTATCTGGACCTGCTGAACACCGAGGACTTTACACCGTGGTTCTCGACCGTGACGCCGCTGACCGAGGTCGGTCTGCTGCCGATCGGCTCGCGTCCCGCCAAGCGCGGCCTGGGCGCCAAGTCGCTCGACGACCTGCGTACCATTCCGTGGATCTTCAGCTGGAGCCAGGCGCGCATTAACCTGGCCGCTTGGTACGGCCTGGGCACCGCCTGCGAGCAGTTGGGCGACCTTGACCAGCTCAAGGCTGCCTACCAGGAGTGGCCGTTCTTCCGCACCTTTATCGACAACATTGAGATGTCGATCGCCAAGACCGACCAGCGCATCGCCAAGATGTATCTGCACCTGGGCGATCGCCAGGATCTGTCCGAGAAGGTCTTCACCGAGATGCAGCTCACGCGTAAGTGGGTCCTTGCCATCGTCGGTGACGAGTGGCCGCTGCAGCGCCGCCGCGTGCTCGGCTGCGCCGTTCGCGTGCGTAACCCCTACGTTGACGCTCTGTCCATCGCCCAGGTCCGCGCCCTTCGCGAGGTGCGTATGAACCAGGACGAGATGGCAGAGGAGAAGAAGGCCGAGTACATGAGCCTGATTCTTTCGACTGTGACCGGCGTCTCGGCAGGTTTGCAGAACACGGGGTAATCGATAGCCCTGTGGCTCTCACCGGGACCCGATGGGTTTCCCTCTGAATGCGTCCTCGCACTTG
>USIL01000087.1:0-6274 GCA_900554655.1 uncultured Collinsella sp. | reverse complement strand
AGATCGCAATGATCCTGCGCGGTAAGAACAAGCCCCAGTTCACGCCCAACAGCGACTGCGGCGACTTCGTTGTCGTCATCAACGCCGATAAGGTCCAGCTTACCGGTAACAAGGCCGACACGAAGACCTATTATCGCCACAGCGGCTACAACGGCGGCCTCAAGGCTGAGAGCTTCCGCCAGGCTATGGAGAAGCACCCGGAGAAGGTCATCGAGCGCGCCGTTCGCGGTATGCTGCCCAAGACCACCCTCGGCCGTGCCCAGATGACCAAGCTTAAGGTCTACGCTGGTGCCGAGCATCCGCATGCTGCCCAGAACCCCACGAAGATTGAGCTGGAGGCTTAAAGATGGCTGAGAACACCGTTGTCTACCAGGGTACCGGCCGTCGTAAGAACGCCGTCGCCCGCGTCCGTCTCGTCCCCGGCACCGGCAAGGTGACCATCAACAAGCGCGACGCCGAGCAGTATTTCGGCCGTCATCAGCTCGTTGAGAACGCCCTTGCTCCCTTCAAGGTGACCGACACCGCCGGTCAGTTCGACGTTATCGCTCTGTGCGATGGCGGCGGCATCTCCGGTCAGTCCGGCGCTCTGCGCCTGGGCATCGCTCGCGCTCTTCTGAACGCTGGCGACTACCGTGCTGACCTCAAGAAGGCCGGTTTCCTTACGCGCGATGCTCGCGTGGTCGAGCGCAAGAAGTACGGCCTCAAGAAGGCCCGCCGCGCTCCCCAGTTCTCCAAGCGCTAAGGTTTTATCTCCTTTCGAGATACAATGTACAAGCGGGGCCTGCCGATTCCTCGGCGGGTCCCGCTTTTCTTTTTCGACTAGGGTGGGCGGTTGCATATCGCCTGCTAGGGAAGGAGCGATCCTATGCCCCAGAACATCTTCGGTACCGACGGCGTCCGTGGCGTCGCCAATGCCGATCTTTCGTGCGACCTCGCGTTTCGCCTGGGCCGCGCGGCGACCAAGTTCCTTGGTCCGGATATCTGCATCGGCCGCGACACGCGTCTTTCGGGCACCATGCTCGAGAGCGCTCTGACCGCCGGCATCATGGCCGAGGGCGGCCGCCCGCACTGCTGCGGCGTTATCCCTACGCCGGCCGTGGCGTTGCTCACCGTTCAAAACGAGCTCGACGGCGGCATCGTCATCTCTGCTTCGCATAATCCGCCGGAGTTCAACGGCATCAAGTTCTTTAGCCGCAAGGGTATGAAGCTTCCCGATGCTGTCGAGGAAGAGATCAGCGCCTGGGTCATGTCCGAGGAAGCCATGGCTGCCGACACGCTGCCGACTGGCGCCGGCGTGGGCCACATCATCAAGATGAAGGACGCCCGCAAGGCATACGTCGACCACGCCATCGATACGCTTGATGGCCTGAGGCTCGACGGCCTGGTCGTTGCCGTCGACTGCGGTCACGGTGCTTCCTGCCAGACTACGCCCGCCGCGCTGCAGCGCCTGGGTGCCACGGTCCATGCCATCAACACTGATTACTGCGGCACCGACATTAACGTTGAGTGCGGCTCCACTCACCTTGAGCCCTTGCGCGAGCTCGTGCTGCGCACCCACGCCGATATCGGCCTGGCCCACGACGGCGACGCCGATCGCGTGCTGTTCGTGGACAGCGAGGGCAATGAGATCGACGGTGACTACATCCTGGCTATCTGCGGTTCTGACCTCGCCGCTCGCGGCAAGCTCGCCAACTCCGAGATCGTCTCGACCGTCATGTGCAACCTGGGCTTCTCCATCGCTATGAAGGAGCAGGGCTTCGAGATGGTTCAGACCGCCGTGGGCGACCGTTATGTTCTTGAGCGCATGCTCGCGGACGGCGCCGTCATCGGCGGCGAACAGTCCGGCCACATCATCTTCCTGGAGCACAACACCACCGGCGACGGCCTGGTGACGGCTCTGCAGCTGCTGGCCGTGCTCAAGCGCACCGGTCGCACCCTCACCGATCTTGCCGGTATCATGAAGAAGTACCCGCAGGTGCTCGTCAACGTGCATTCCGACAACAAGGCCGGCTTGGACGATTGCCAGCCTATCTGGGATGCCGTCGCTGCTGCCGAGAAGGAGCTTGACGGCCGCGGCCGCATTCTGGTGCGCCCGAGCGGTACCGAGCCGCTGGTCCGCGTGATGGCCGAGGCCGAGACGCACGAGCTGACCCAGCGCGTTGTCGACGACATCGTCGAGGTTGTCAAGCGCGAACTTCCCTAATGGTCAAAAACCGTTGCCAAGTGGTAAACTGTTAAGGTTATTTTGATTGATTGGTATGTCCGAGGGGGAGCATGTTCACTAAAGTCCTAAGGTCTTTTGGTATGCGTGGTCGAGTCCTTACGCTGGATGCTCCCATCTCGGGCGACGTTATTCCGCTCTCCGAGGTAAACGACCAGACGTTTGCCACCGGCCTTTTGGGCCAGGGCGTGGCGATTCAGCCCACCGGAACGCGTGTGATTGCACCGGCTGATGCCAAGGTCGAGGCCATTTTTCCCACGGGACACGCCGTTGCGCTTAACACGGTCGATGGCTTGGACGTGCTCATCCACGTTGGTTTGGACACTGTTCAGCTCGAGGGCAAGCACTTTACCGTACATGCGCAAGTGGGTGACATCGTCCATAAGGGCGATGTACTCATTGAGTTCGATCGCGAGGCAATTGCTGCCGAGGGCTACGATGTGACGGTCCCCATCTTGGTGTGCAACTCCGTTGAGTTCTCGAGCATCAAGGGCTCCGTTGGCGTGCATGTCGAAGAGATGGACCAGCTCATCGTTGCTCGCGAGCGCTAGCAAGTGCACGTGGCCATTAGCCTACAATTCAAACACGTTTACGGAGGGCGCCCTTGAAAGAGGACGCCCTCCGTGGCAAGATGGGATTTGTCCGAAGCTAAACAGCTTTGGGTCACCGTGGACGGGCAGGGGCCTCGACGCGGCTAGACACGAGACACATACATTACGCGACCTCGCCCTGGTGGCCGCACACGTTGGTTGCGGCCGACGCGGGCCGCGGGCAAGTGCTTGTAAGGGAGCCTTGCCTCTCTTGTACGAGAAAGGACGCGTAATGAAGATCATTAAAGCTAAAGACTACGAGGATATGAGCCGCAAGGCCGCTAATATCATCTCGGCCCAGGTTATCCTCAAGCCCGACTGTGTGCTGGGCCTTGCCACCGGCTCCACCCCGATCGGTGCCTACAAGCAGCTCGCTGCTTGGTACGAGAAGGGCGACGTCGACTTTGCCGAGGTCAGCACCTACAACCTGGACGAGTATCGTGGCCTTTCGCACGACGATCCCCAGAGCTATCACTACTTCATGCGTGAGAACTTCTTCGATCACATCAACATCGACCTGAACAACACGCATGTGCCCGACGGTTCCAACCCCGACGCCGCCGCTGCCTGCTCTGAGTACGACAAGATCGTCGCCGAGGCCGGTTACCCGGATCTGCAGCTGCTCGGCATTGGCAACAACGGTCACATCGGCTTCAACGAGCCCGATGACCACTTCTCCAAGGGCACGCACTGCGTCAACCTCACCGAGAGCACCATTCAGGCCAACAGCCGCCTGTTCGACAGCATCGACGATGTTCCCCGCCAGGCCTACACCATGGGTACCCAGACCATCATGTATGCCCGCATGATCCTGGTCGTCGCCAACGGCGAGGCCAAGGCTCAGGCCGTGCATGACATGTGCTATGGTCCGGTTACGCCCGCGTGCCCGGCTTCGATCCTGCAGCTGCACACCAACTGCGTTGTCGTTGCCGACGAGGCCGCCCTTTCGCTCTGCGAGTAGCGCGAATCCTGCACCTCGACATAGCCTTGCCTAAGGCCTCCGCTTTGCGGGGGCCTTTTTGCTATCCCTTTCCGCCCGCTTGACCAAAATCTTGCCGCAAGCTTGGCGAATGCCGGATGTCAAACAGCTTGATTCATTCCATACCAGATTCTATGCAAAAATGCCACTAAAAGGTCGTAGACGGTAGCGGGTGCTAGGCGAGTTGAATGACATGGCTGAACCTTGTTCATTTGCGTTACACTGCCGCTTAGATGGGACAAGCTGACAAGCCATTTACCTGCTTAAAGACCGATTAGTCGGGGGATTAATAACAATCGGCCCTCGCTGTACAAAAACTTGCCGCTTGCGTACCAAAAGACAACCTAAAACACAAGGTCGCTCTATTCATAGCGCGGCTTGTATGGTCTTGCGGTTACAGTGTCCATACGGTCGAGTTGAGGAGCGGGCATGGTAAACGATTTGGGCAGTATAGACGACCTCGAGCTGATGCCGCTGGGCGGAGGCTATATGGTGCGACGCGAACGCTTGATGAATGAGCTTATCGCCAAGGGCCGAAAGGCCGGCATTGTGGTTCTTTATGCGCCCGACGGGTTTGGGAAGACCTCGGTACTGCTGCAGTACACCCATGAGGTTAAATGCGACCCGACGCGAGGCCCCGTGCGGATTATCGAGGCCGATCGCGCCACTGGGCGCGAGGTGTTTATGCAGCTCGAGGTGGTTACCGAAGAACTCAAAGACAAACCGCACTCCCTTATCGCGATTGATAATGTGCCAAACCTCGATCAGCACGATACCGAAGACCTCATCGACAGGATTCGCGGCCTGCGCGCTATGGGGGTAGGGGTCTTTATCTCCTGCCGTCCTTCAAATCGTCAACTGATTCATGGGCTGGGCGATTCGGTTAAGATCAATGCGCAGATGCTCAAGGTGCATGCCTATGAGTATTCGGCGTGGGCATCGGCGTTTTCGATCAGCACATCGCTCGACTTTTATCAGCTCACGCAGGGCGTGCCCGAGCTCGTTTCGGCATTGCAGACGGGTCTGTATGGCCAAGGCGACGTAGCCGGTCTGCTCGAAAACGAGATTGTCAACGTATATGGCGCGGCACTTGTCGATCTGGCTTCGCTCGACAATAATGCGCTGTTTTGCGTGGCATGTTTCATGATTTTGATGGGCGAGGGCAATATCGCAGAACTCGAGGCTTGCGGGGTGAGGCTGTCGATGGTCGACCAGTCCTACTTTGTACGCGACTACCCGATCTTTGGCTTGGATCCCGCCGAGCGGAGTTTTACGTGTCTGGGCACGGAGGATAACGGACGCTTGCGTTTGCGTAAGTTGGTGGCCGAGGTTCGCCCCGAACTTGTTCCGAGGGCGGCTCGGATTTTGCTTAAGGCGGGTAGATGCGATGCGGCGATGGGCCTGGCGGACGCCTTTTTGGACCGTGAAGCGGTCCTTGAACTTGCTGGGCAGTATGGGGTCGATCTGGCTCTGACGGGGCACGGGGCCGATATCTGCCGAGCAGCGCTGGGCACGATCGATGCCGACGATCCGGCTCCAGAGCCAACGCCTGCCGAGGCGCTTGGCGTATATCTGGCAGCGGTCAGCGTGTCCAATACAAAGCTCGCTCGCTATATGGCATCGGTTATCGAGCGCGGGGGCGAACGGGCGACCTGCGAAATAGACCCTGTTTCATGGAGGGTGGCCCAGACACTGACGGCTGTTTGCTATGGGGACAACGGGCTTGGGCTTCCTACGAACCTGGCCGTGCCAGAAATCGAGACATCCCATACTGCACTCGATATGTTGTCTGCGCATATCGAGGTCAAGCGCTGCCTGACCGAGCGGGGAGATGACGGCGGCGTTCTACAGCAACTCAAAACGAGCAAGGCCTACGACTGCGAGCTCGACATCGCAGGGATTGTTATACGGGCCGATAGCATGCTGGTGGAACTTTTTGACGGGTCGTTTGCGGGAACCGACGAGCGTGACGACGAGATGACGGTGGTGCGGGAGGCACTCGACGTGCGTGGGCTTAAGGCGATGGCTATCTGGGTGCGCATGGTGTTGGCGGCACGGCGGCTCCTCTCCGGCTTGCCAGTAACCGACGACGCGGCGTTCAACGAGCTCGATCGTTTTGCCGTGCGCATGCGCGACAACCAGATTCAGCTGTTTGGCCTGTTGCTAGAAGGCTGGCAGTCGCTGGCAGAGGGACGGCCGGTTAATGCAAAGTTCCGTGCGGTCCAAGTGCTCAAACTTGCCGAGGAGTCGATTGCGTACATGCGCGATAACGCATTGCTGCTGGAGCGCGCGGCGTATCTGCGTAACACCTCGATGGTTTCGGTACGCGAGGAAGCGGAGTTGCTCGATATAAGCCAGACGCAGGTTGGTGGTGCAGAAGCCTGGATGGTGGCGCTGCATTTGGCTTGCGCGGGGCGAGATAGCGATCTCGCGGCCTGGATGTCCATGAATCGCGCGGGGATTCTGGAACCATCGTATCGGCTC
>USIL01000086.1:0-6278 GCA_900554655.1 uncultured Collinsella sp. | reverse complement strand
AGAGCTCTTTCTTAAAACCAAACATGTGGTTCCTTCCTCGTGCGTTTAAAGCATATTTGTACGAATTGTAGCAATAAGCATGCGCTTACATCAATTGCGCACGTAGGTTATGCCGACTATGGCGAACTAATTTTGGGAACGCTGCTGCGGCTTCCAGGAGCCCACATTGGCGTCGTACTGGTTCAGCGCGCTGTTGCCGCCCTGTGCGATGGGCGCCAGGATCTCGCTTTGGTGGGAACTCATCGACTCGCCATCGGGAATGGCCAGCGAGATATCCCAGCTCTGGCAGATCACGTCGACACGCTCGTACATCCACTCGGCAAGCTGCTTTAAGTGGGCGATGTCGTCCGCATAGACCGTATCGTCCTGATACTTAAGGTTGTTAAGCTCATCTTGCGTCTTTTTGATCTGGTCGCGCAGGGCGTAGGCACTCTGCGACAGCTCCTGGCGGGTGGACAGCGGCGTTCGGAGATAGCCGTTGTTAAAGGAATCGATGACCTCGCCGATCTGGTCCTCATCACCGTAGGACACGATGGTCTGATACAGACCGTCGAGTCTGGTATAGAGCTGATCATCGGTGAGCACGGTTTCTTCCTGGACCACCTCGGCAGAATCGTCCTGCTTGGTATCGTCCTCAGTCGCCTCGCCCTTTTGGCGCGTGGGGAAGGTCGTCTGCGCAGCCTGGCCAAACTGGTCGTAGAAGGCAGGCATGACACCCATGGGATCGGCCGTCACGAACCAATAGGCACCGCCGCAAACGACGGCAAGGACCGCGATGACGATGAGCGGCTTGGGGATATGACGCTTGTGCTTGTGATAGGCGTCCTCGTCGGGATGCACCTTGCGCTTGGGTTTTTGAGCATCGTCATGCAGGGAAACGGGCGTGGGAATATCGACCTTGGGGATACCGAAATCCTTATCGAAAGCCGGCAGCACGCAGGTCTCGTTAGGATCGGCGGCGTCCGAAAGAACCGCGGCAGCCGAGGCGGGCGCATGAGGCACCTCGGTATCGATCTGCTCTTGCGTTAGGCGCGGAAAGCCCGCCGTGCGGCCCGCTGCCAGGTCGGATGCGGCCGCGTCCTCGGAGAGGATACCCGGAGCAGGGCGTCCGCATTTTGGGCACGTGCGATCATGCGGAGAAAGACGGGCACCGCAGCCCTCACAGAACACGAACTCGGTGTGCTCGGGACCATCGCCCGGACCCACATAGGCGTTGCAGTAGGGGCAGAACGAGGCGCCGTCCTCGATAGTCTTAAGGCAATGCGGGCAGATCACGGCATCCTCTTTTCGAAGCAATTCAAACAATCGAGGTTAGAGCATAACATCGCCACGGCCCCACAGGAACAAGGCACCAATTCAACATCGCCAGGGCGCGTAGCTACTTCTTCTTTTTGCTTGGCATCGAGACTTTGATGCCTTGGGCGGACTTGGTCACACGAGAGCGCTTAGCTCCGGTACTCTTCTTTTTCTTGGGCTGGGCCTGGGCCACGCCCTCGAGTGCGCGGGCCTCGGCCTCGCGAGCGGTGCGATCTTCGCGGCGCTGCGCCATGTCGGCGGCGACGCGCTTGGCAAAACGTTCGGCCGTCGAGCCCGTCGAGCTCACCTTGCCGCCACCGCGACCCAGGCGGACGCGCACACCGCGGCCAAAACCAGTTGCGGCATGACGACGACGCGGCTTGAGCGAATCCATCATCGTGGCGAGCTTAAAGAACACCGAGCAGGTAAAGACCACGATAACAGCCAAGATAACCATCTGGCCCATCGACAGGTTGGCAATAGACAGCAGCTCCGGGAATCCGATAACGCCCACCAGGATGCCGGCGACTACAAACACAAAGAGCACCACACGTAAGGGCGTGAGAGGCTGCGAGATGCGCCAGATTAGGCTGACGCTCGCCGCGCACGACGTAAGCAGGCACATCGTAGACAGCGCGAGCTGGCTAAAGCCAAACACGCGCGCCACAAAGATATCGAGCGCCGCAGCCAAAATGACCGCAATCGACGCCGGCAGTGCACGCTTGAGTACGTTGCTCAAAAACGCACCCTTCACACGAGCATTGTTGGGCTCCAGGCCCAACACAAAGCCCGGCGCGCCGATGCAGAAGAAGTTAATGAGCGTCATCTGGATGGGCTCGAAGGGGTACGGCGGCAGCGCGATACACAGCGCCGCCAGGCCCATCGAGAACAGCGTCTTGGTCAGGAACAGTGAGGCCGAACGCTGCAGGTTGTTGATGGAGCGACGGCCCTCGGCCACCACGGCGGGCATCGAGGCAAAGTCGTTGTCGACGAGTACGATCTCGGCCACGTTACGCGCGGCATCGGAGCCGGCCGCCATGGCCACGGAGCAGTCGGCCTCCTTGAGCGCCAGCACGTCGTTGACGCCGTCGCCCGTCATGGCCACGGTGTGCTCGCGGCGCTTGAGCGCCTGCACGAGCTCGCGCTTCTGCTGCGGGGTCACACGACCAAAGACATGGTAGCGGTCCACTGCGGCATCAAGCTTGGCCGGTGTATCGAGCGTCGTGGCGTCCACATAAGCGTCCGCCCCCGGCACGCCCACCACGCGCGCGATCGACGACACCGTACGCGGGTCGTCGCCACTGATCACGTTGAGGGTCACGCCCTGCTCGTTAAAGTAGCCGATGGTCTCGGCCGCCGAGGTACGAATCTCGTCGCGGATGGTCACAAAGCCCACGGGCTCGGCCTCGCCCACCATATCCCCATCGGGCGTAAAGCCGTCCACGCGCGCCACCACGAGCACGCGGCAGGTATCGGCAAGCTCGGCGACACGGTTCTCGACCTGCGAAAACACACGATCAGAGAGCACAAACTGCGCGGCACCCATCACATAGGAGCCCTGCGCAAAAGAAGCGCCACTCCATTTTTTAGACGACGAGAATGGAATGACCGACAGCGGCTCAGACACCTCGACCGGGCGATCGGCGTAATAGTTGAGCAGCGCCTGGCAGGTCTCGTTGGCATCGGCCGAAGTCGCACGCGCGACGTTAGCCAGCGCAAAATCGAGCACTGTGGTATCGACGGGAACAGCCGCCTCCTCCGAGTCCACGCCAAAGCCAACACCCTCAACAGGCAGCGGGTAGGTGCCCTCGACCTCCATACGACCCGACGTGATGGTGCCCGTCTTGTCCAGGCACAGCACGTCGACGCGAGCGAGCGTCTCGATGCAGTAAAGCTGCTGCGCCAGCACCTTGCGGCGGGCCAGGCGCACCGTGGCGATGGCGAGCACCGACGAGGTCAGCAGCACCAGGCCTTGCGGGATCATGCCCAGCAGGGCGCCCACCGTGGACAGCAGCGCCGACGAAGGCACATGACCAGCCAACAGCTCGGAGAAGCACCACGAAAGCGCGCTATCGCCCGGGGTTCCCGCGGCATCCCACAGCTCGCTCACACTCGAGGCAAACAACGCCAAACCGAGCGGGATCATGATGATGCTCGCAAAGCGCACGATGGCGTTAAGCGCGTTCATGATCTCGGAATTGACCTTTTTGACGTACTTCGCCTCGTTATTAATTTTGGCCACGTAGTTGTCGGCGCCGACATGGATCACGCGGGCGCGCAGCAAGCCCGAGTCGATAAAGCTGCCGCTCATGAGCTCGGAACCGGGCTGTTTCTTAATGAGGTCGCTCTCACCCGTCAGCAGGCTCTCGTTCACGAGCGCCTCGCCCGAAACCACCACGGCGTCGGCGGGAATCTGGTCGCCGCGCCCCAGGCGGATGATATCGTCGAGCACGATCTGGTCCAGGTCGAGCTCCACCTCGGCGCCGTCGCGCACCGCAATGGCCTTCTTGGAGGTCAGCAGCGTGAGCTTATCGACCATCTTCTTGGAACGCATGGACTGGATGACGCCAATAGCAGTATTGAGGAACACTACGAACAGGAACGTCAGATTCTTAAACGAACCGGTCAAAATGACTAGGAACGCCAAGATCACGTTGATCAAATTGAACAGCGTGCAGAGGTTCTCGATGATGAGCTCTTTGACCGACTTGGTCTTGCGCTCCATGTTGCGGTTGATCTTACCGGCGGCGATGCGCTCCTCGACCTCGGCGGTCGAGAGTCCGCGCTCGATATCCGTTGCTGCCATACCACGTCCCATCACGTCGCGTCGGTATAAGAAAAACCGCCCGGACCATGCGAGGTTCGGACGGTCTCACGTTCGATGGTGCCCCATGTTGGATTCGAACCAACGGCCTTCTGCTCCGGAGGCAGACGCTCTAATCCCCTGAGCTAATAGGGCCAACGTTTGGCATTATACCCAAGTGCGCCACGGGCTATCAAAATAAAAGAAAAAGCTTTGCAATTCCGAGGAAGACGCGGCGCAACGGCGCGCTTTAGGCGGCAAAAGTGAGTCAGATAGTATAAACTCTCATGCACCATATATTACGGCTCGCGATGCGGGCCGTTTTTGCAAGGGCTATCCATCGAGGTGAGAGGCACACCATGATTGCAATTTTAAAGCAGAGTGCCAGCGACGAGGCCGTCAGCCACATCGTCAGCTGGATTGAAAAGAAGGGTCTGAAGACCGACGTCTCGCGCGGCGAGAACGAGACCATCATCGGCCTGGTGGGCGATACGACCAAGATCGACCCGTTCCTGCTCGAGTCCATGGACGTCGTCGAGCGCGTGCAGCGCGTCTCCGAGCCGTTCAAGCGCGCCAACCGCAAGTTCCACCCCGAGGACTCCGTCATCGACTGCGGCCACGGCGTCAAGATCGGCGGCGATCAGTTCCAGGTCATCGCCGGCCCCTGCTCCGTCGAGGGCGAGAACCTCATCCGCATCGCCCGCCGCGTGAAGGCTGCCGGTGCCACGATGCTGCGCGGCGGCGCCTACAAGCCCCGCACCTCCCCGTACGCCTACCAGGGGATGGGCCCCGCCGGCCTTGACCTACTGTGCGAGGCATCGGCCGAGCTCGACATGCCGATCGTCACCGAGATCATGGACCCGCGCGACGTGCAGATCTTCCTGGACAAGAAGATCGACGTCATGCAGATCGGCGCCCGCAACGCCCAGAACTTCCCCCTGCTCAAGGAAGTCGGCAAGACCAAGACCCCGATCCTGCTCAAGCGCGGCATGTCCGGCACGATCGACGAGCTGCTCATGGCCGCCGAGTACATCATGAGCGAGGGCAACGACAACGTCATCCTGTGCGAGCGCGGCATCCGCACCTTCGAGACCCGCACCCGCAACACCTTCGACCTCAACGCCGTGCCGGTGCTGCACCACCTGTCGCACCTGCCCGTCGTCGCCGACCCCAGCCACGCCACCGGCTACACCCGCTACGTTGAGCCCATGGCGCTCGCCGCGACCGCCTGCGGCGCCAACGGTCTGGAGATCGAGGTCCACGACGAGCCGAGCCGCGCCTGGTCCGACGGCGCCCAGGCCCTCACCCCTGATCAGTTCGACGACACCATGCGCCGCATCCGAGCCATCCGCGAGGTCGTCTGCCAAGAGACCATGGAGTAGCCCATGGGTACAGTGAGAAACGCGCGCGTTAACCAGGGCGGCCCCAAGTGTGCCGGTATCGTCGGCCTTGGCCTCATCGGCGGCAGCTTTGCCCGCGGCTATGCGCAGGCAGGCGTCCGCGTGCTGGCCTGGGATCCCGATGACGATGTCATGACGGCCGCCAGCATGGGCACCGTTGCCGGCGAGCTCAACGACGAGACACTCGGCGAATGCGACATCATCGTCCTGGCTTGCTACCCCGAGGCCTGCATCGAGTGGCTCGAGGCGCATGCCCAGGCACTCGCCGACGCCACCGATACCGAGGCCATCATGGGCCCCGTGGTGATCGACACCGTGGGCGTCAAGGGCATCGTGTGCGAGCGCGCCTTTGAGCTTGCCCGCGAGCACGGCTTTTACTTTGTGGGCGCGCACCCCATGGCGGGCACCCAGTTCTCGGGCTACGCGCACTCCCGCGCCGACCTGTTCCAGGGCGCCCCGCTCGTGCTCGTGCCACCCGCGGTGGACGATGCGCTCAAGCTGGAGCTTTTGGGCCAGGTGCGCGAGATGGTGCGCCCCTTGGGCTTTGGCAAGTTCAGCGTGACCAGCGCCACCGAGCACGACCGCGTGATCGCCTTTACGAGCCAGCTTGCGCACGTGGTATCCAACGCCTACGTTAAAAGCCCGACCGCCCAGGTTCACCACGGTTTTTCGGCCGGTAGCTACCGCGACCTTACCCGCGTGGCGCACCTCAACCCGCAAATGTGGTCCGAGCTCATGATCGACGACGCCGACGCGCTCGCCTTCGAGATCGACCATCT
>USIL01000085.1:0-6303 GCA_900554655.1 uncultured Collinsella sp. | reverse complement strand
GGGACGTTCAGGATCCAAAAACCCGTGCATCCATTCGGCTAAAGTGTGCAGCTTCAACATAGTAACCCCGTCTCCTTTCCTAGTGTAGGGCTAAGTGTTCCGGGGGCTTTCGCTCCCCTCTTTCTGTCTTTATTATATGCGAAAGGCCGGACTTTTGCAAGCTGCATTTTGTACAAACTTACAAAAGTTATTTGTATATTTTAAACTATTTCGGCATAGTGTACATACGGACGTTGCGAGTGTACGCGTTACGCGGACAGTTCCTCCCATGCCTCCTGCATGGTGTCTGCTGAAAAAAGGAACTCTCCATTCTCGGTAAAGACTTCGATGTGGCCGCCGACGTATCTGAACTGCTGGGTCATGGTGGATACCGCCTTTCTGTGTCCGGTTTTGCTTTCCATGCTTTTATTATACCAGACAGGCAGTACGATAATGTGGACTTTAATGCCGGGAGGCGGATTTTTGAGGGTGATAAACGGTACTTTCAACACCGCGCAGCACAAAAATGACCCACCCGCACAGCAAAAACCAGTAGGCGGTGTATTTGGGGCAGACCAGCCCGGCCAGATTGCCCCACTCGTCGGCATAATCCCAGACGGCGGTGTGCAGCACGCGGCGGCAGACTGCGCCGACGGCCAGCTCCAGTCCGCTGACGCCCGCCGCGCCGACAGCCGCCGCCGGGCCCAGCGGCAGCGGACGATCCGCCAGTGCCTGCAAAAGGCAGAGACAGACCCCGCCGGTCAGAAACATCGTCCAGTGCGTGGTACCGCGCCAGGCCAATTCCAGCGCGGCATACGCCCCGCCGCCGAGCAAAAACAAAGAAGCACGTTCCAGCATACAAAATCCCCCTGCACAAGCTGTATAGCCACAGTATGTGCAGGGGGCGCGGGTTGTAACCGTTTTGTAAGGATGGTGGGAGTTTTTGGGAAGAAATGCCTTCCCCCTTGGGGGGAAGCCAGAGATCTTTATTTCGACAGCTTCTTCAGCAGCGCGCTGCGGGTATCCCACAGCTTCTGGCTCAGGTCAACGTAGTAGCGGTGGGGGTTCTCGAAGCGCTTGACCTCGTCCCAGAGGGTGTTGACCTGCGCCTTGCAGAACTTCTTGATGTCGTCCAGGCTCGGGGAGCTGTAAACGCGCTTGCCGTTCTCGTAAATCGGGGTGGACAGGCAGCGGGCCGTGCAGTTGACGTAGGTGCATTCCTTCCAGGTCTCTATCGGGTCAAACAGCGTGATGCCGTGCTGCGTCTCGACGACCTCGTCGGCCATCGTGATAAGGTCGGCCATCGCCTTGCCGTCCTGGTCGTAGATACGCCAGACCTTTTTCAGGCAGGGGATCGTCATCTTCTCGGCGGATTCGGACAGCTTCATCTTCGGGGTGTAGCTGCCGTCGTCCTCCCTGACGGCGGCCAGCTTGTAGACGCCGCCGAACACAGGGTCGCTCTTGGCCGTGATCATGTTCTCGCCGATGCCGAAGCTGTCCACGCGGGCACCCTGCAGGATCAGGTCGCGGACGATGTACTCATCCAGAGAGTTGGACGCGCAGATCGTGCAGTCGGGGTAGCCGGCCTCGTCCAGCATCTTACGGGCTTTCTTGGACAGGTAGGCAATATCGCCGGAGTCGATGCGGATGCCCTTCGGGCGCTTGCCCATCGGCTTCAGGACCTCGTCAAACACCTTGATGGCATCGGGTACGCCGTGGCGCAGCACGTTGTAGGTGTCCACCAGCAGCACGCAGGCGTCGGGGTACATCTCGGCGTATTTCTTGAAGGCGTCGTACTCCGTCGGGAACATCTGCACCCAGCTGTGGGCCATCGTGCCGGAGGCCGGGATGCCGAAGTCACGCGCGGCCATGACGCAGGAGGTGGAGCCGCAGCCGCCGATGTAGGACGCGCGTGCGCCGAAGTAGGCGGCGTCATACCCTTGCGCGCGGCGGGCACCGAACTCCATGACCGGGCGGCCCGCAGCGGAGCGCACGATGCGGTTCGCCTTGGTGGCAATCAGGCACTGGTGGTTGAAGGTGACGAGCAGCAGCGTCTCGAGCAGCTGGCACTCCAGCGCGGGGCCGGTGACGCGCACCATGGGCTCGCGCGGAAAGACGAGCTCGCCCTCGGGCACGGCGTCGATGTTTACATGCGCACGAAAATCGCGCAGGTAGTCGAGGAATCCAGGCTTAAACATCGCGCCGCCGGCAGGGGCCTCAAGCGATGCGAGGTAGTCGATGTCCTCGGGCGTAAAGCGCAGATTCTCGACCAGCTCGGGCAGTTCGGCGGTGCCGCACATGACGGCATAGGCGCTGCCAAAGGGATGGTCGCGGTAAAACGCGGTAAAACAACCCTGCTCATTGGCCTTGCCGCTCTCCCACAGGCCCTGGGCCATAGTGAGCTCGTACAGATCGGTGAGCATTGCAATGTCGGTGGGATGCGAGATGTCGGTCAAAGCCATGGGGCGACCTTTCGGATGTGTGGTGCAGAATTTGAGGGTTGGACGAGAGCAGAGCATGCGGACATGACGCCCGATGCGAGTCGGTTAGAGCAGGCCCATGCTGGTCAGGATCGTGTAGCCCATAAAGATGACAAACGCGATGAGGGCAAGGACAATGATGATTTTTTGAGCCGGCGCCATGCCAGGGATCTCGTTCTCGCCCGTAGGTTCCTTGGAGGTAACCATGCGCTGGGCAAAGGTCATCTCGTCACGGCTCGACTTGGGCTCGACGGACTTGGGACGAGCGGCCTTTTTAGGCTGAGGTTTGGGCGCGGCAGGTGCAGGCTTCGCAGCAGCGGGCTTAGGTGCGGGCGCGGGCGCCGATGCGGATGCGGCGTTTGTAGCGGCCTCCTCGGCCTTCGTGCGCTCGGCACGCAGAGCAGCCAGCTCCTCACGCTCGCGACGGGCCTCTTCCCGAGCCTCGCGGCGGGCCTTCTCGGCGCGGAGCTCTTCCAACTCGGCGCGCTCCTCGTCGGACAATGGTTGGGACTCAAGCTCGGCCATGGTGCAGCCCTTTCTTTCAAAAAAAGCCGCCGACACAATGTCAGCGGCTTATCAAATCCAAGGGTGGAGACGAAGGGAGTCGAACCCTCGGCCTCTGCCATGCGACGGCAGCGCTCTCCCAACTGAGCTACGTCCCCAGGACAAGTCGATATTTTACCTACGGCTCGCCAACTGTCAACGCCCAATAACCAGTCTTTTTGGAGCGCGGCTATTTTGGCAACTTTTCGAACAGGCGATCCTCTCGATGATTTTTTAAACCCCGTCCCAGAAAAATCATCGACGAACGCACTACTTTGCGCTGGTAAGAACACCGGTGGTGTCGAAGGCCGGGGTGAAGCTCTCGTCTACAGCGCCGCCCTCTTGCCAGAACATCGTCGTAAAGCCCAGGTCGTCGGCATGGTCGAGCACCTGCTCGTACTCCTCACGCGTCACGGCGCGCGCCAGATCGCCGCCTTGTTCGCGCATGAGGGCATTGGGCGTGTACTGGTTCATGACCGAGATCGGCACATCGCCCACCGTCTGCCACACCAGGTCCAGCACGCGGCACGAATCGTCCACATGCCCCGGCAGCACCAGGTGGCGCACGATGATGCCGCGCTTCATGAGCCCGTCGTCGTCCACCAGCTCTCCCCCGCGGCGATCGATCTCGCGCGCCATCTGGGCCAGACCCGACACGGCCACACGCGGGTAATCCTTTATATGGGAGAGCGACTGCGCAAGCGCCGCATCGGCATATTTAAAGTCGGTAAGCCACACATCGACCAGGTCGCCCAGCGCCGCCACAGCACTCGCGCGCTCATAACCGCTCGTGTTGTAGACGATCGGGATGACCAGCCCGCGCGTCCGTGCCGCGGCAATCGCGGCAGGCAACAGGTGTGCATAGTGCGTCGCCGTCACCAAATTGATGTTGTTGGCACCCTGGTCCTGCAGCTCCAACATAATCTCGACCAGGCGCTCAGGCGAAATCTCAAGGCCAAAATTGCCGGTCGAAATCTCGTGGTTCTGGCAGTAGATACATTTAAGCGAGCAGCCGCTAAAGAAGATCGTGCCCGAACCGGCCTCGCCCGAGATAGGCGGCTCCTCCCACATATGAAGCGCGGCGCGGGCCACCTTGAGCGTGTCGTCGGCACCGCATACGCCGCGCGCACCCTCATCGCGCGCCGCACCGCAACGGCGCGGACACAAATGGCAGGCGGGCGAAAAAAGTTCGGTCAACGACGTCGGCATAAAAACATGCTCCAAAACAACGATTCAGCAGCTCAAACGTAAAGGGCCAGACCGCGTAGACGGCTCGAGCCCCAAGGCGCCGTAATCGTCCGACACGATTTTTGTAATGTCAAGACTGGAATCCACAAAGTGCCGCTTTATGATGTAGGTATTCCGCCCCCCGCGGAGCAACTGGGTGAACCGTCGCGTTTATTTAGGGAGCCCACACAGTCGTGCCGAGTACAGGTATCCTTCGTTGTTAAGGACGCTGGAACAGTCGATGAGGGCACCCACCTGTTTTAGGTGGGTTCATTTTCGTAACGTGGGGGGTGGTTTTCTTTTGCCGAAAAACACCATTACAGTCCATATGGATCCCCGTCGGCATCCCGACAAGCCATCGACAACATCCCAATATCTGGTAAGCGCGTGATTATCGCTGCGTGCAATTACATGCACCCCCCTTGGTCGAGTATTATGGTTCAGCTATGCCCTTTGCGCATGGCGTTCTTCTGACCTTTTCCTTCGACGCTTGGCGGTTTTTAGATTCATGGCTTCATCCCCGAGCTACATACCGTACCTATGCGTGGCAGCGGCGGCCTTTATCACGACCTTCCTCGCGGTGCCCCTGGTCAAGCGCTTGGCAATTAAGCTCGATGCCGTCGACTATCCTTCTAAGCGCCGCATCAACACCAAGCCCATCCCGCGTTTGGGCGGAACGGCGGTGTTTTTGGGCCTGGTCGTTGCCTGCATTGTGCAAATCCTAGGCACCTGGCACCTAGGCTGGCCGCCCGTCCTGGTGCCGCACCCGCGCCTTCACATTAGCTATCCCATGCTGGCACTCTCCTTTACCGTTATCTTTGCGACCGGCGCTATCGACGACGTCTTCCAGCTCAAGCCCAAGCAAAAGCTGGCCGGACAGGCCCTCGCCGCGCTCATCGCCTGTATCGGCGGCCTGCGGATCGGCGTCATCGTCAACCCGTTTGCCCCCGGCGAAATCATGCTCGGGTGGCTCGCCTACCCCATCACCGTAATCTATCTGGTGGCATTCACCAACATCATTAACCTCATCGACGGCCTCGACGGCTTGGCCACGGGCATCTGCGGCATCGCCTCGTTCACCATGTTTTCGATGGCCGTTCTCTCGGGCCGCATCGACGCCGCCGCGCTCTCCATTGCGCTCTTTGGCGCCTGTCTGGCCTTTTTGCGCTACAACTTCAACCCCGCAAGCATCTTCTTGGGCGACTCGGGGTCGCTGCTTCTGGGCTTTGCGCTGGGCTCCATCTCGCTGCTTAACGTGAGCCGCACCGCCGCACTCACCTCGCTTATCATCCCGCTCATCGTTGCCGGCGTGCCCATCATCGACACGTTTAGCGCCATCGTGCGCCGCAGGCGCGCCCACATTAGCATTGGGCAGGCCGACAAGGGCCACATCCACCACCGCCTGATCCAAGAAGGCTACAACCAAAAACAGGCCGTGCTGCTCATCTATGCCTGGTGCATCATGCTTTCGGCCGGCGCCGCCGCGATTAACCAGGTCGAGGTGCCCATGCGCGTGCTCATCTTTACCGTGCTCGCCATTGGCTCGGCGGCCTTCGCCAAGCACCTGCACCTGTTTGAACCCGTGCTACGCCACCATTACAACAAGCGCACGCACGAGGACGAGCTCGTCACCCCCGACGACCCCGCCTTTAAGCAGGAGGAGCAGGCAGCCGAGGAGCGCAAAGAAGAGCGCCACCACAAGCTCTAGGGCAAGCTGCCGAGGATGTGCCAAGGCACCGTTAGCCAAGCGCGGCCGCGCCGCACCCATCGCACATGCCGCACCACGCGCGTCCCTCTCCCGCCCCTCGCCTACTTATGCACCGCCCTTCCAATAAACGCGTTATCATCTTGACCCATGAACATACGTTAGGAGCAATCATGCCAAACGAGAACAGCTACGAAGTCGCGCTGCAAAAGAGCAACGCCATTCGCGAGGGCCTGGCAAAGACGCCCGAGAAGTTCACCATGCTCACCGGCGACCGCCCGACCGGACGCTTGCACCTGGGTCACTACTTCGGCACCCTCAAGGGCCGCGTTGAGCTGCAGAACATGGGCGCCAAGACCAACGTGCTCA
>USIL01000084.1:0-6401 GCA_900554655.1 uncultured Collinsella sp. | reverse complement strand
GGCAACGTAGTTGTCAAAGTAGAACGAATCGGGTTTCTTTGCCATGGGTGGGTCCTTTCGAGGCGAAGACGGGTGGGCGAAGTGTTGCGGTCCAGATGGACGTTCGGTTTGACTAGAGGAACATCATGAACAGCTTGGCCATGACAAAGCTGATGAGTCCGCAGGCGGGGAAGGTGAAGAACCAGGTGAACATCATGTCCTTGACCACGCCGAAGTTGATGGCCGAGAGGCGCTTGACGGCACCGACGCCCATGATGGCGCAGGTCTTGATGTGTGTGGAGGACACGGGGATGCCGGTAAGGGTGGCAAGCAGCAGGTTCGCGGCGCCCGCGAGGTCGGCGGAGAAGCCCTGATACTTCTCGAGCTTAACCATGCTCTGGCCGACGGACTTGATGATGCGCTCGCCGCCCACGCTGGTGCCGATGCCCATGGTGGCCGAGCATAGCAGCATAATCCAGATGGGGATGCCGGCATCGCCGACGCTCGTCTGGCCGCTGGCAAAGGCCACGCCTAAAAAGAGCACGCCGATGAACTTCTGTCCATCCTGCGCGCCGTGCATAAAGCTCATGGCCGCAGCGCTCGCGATCTGAGCGTATTTAAAGAAGACATTGGCACGTCGCCTGTTGGCGGCGGCGAAAAGAATCGAGACGAGCTTGCACAGGACCCAGCCCATGACAAAGCCCAGGCCGATGGAGAGCGCCAGGCCGTAGATGACCTTCATCCACTCGTGGACGTTGACGCTGCTCGCACCGCCGAGGGCGATGGCGGCACCGGTCAGGCCGGCGATAAGGCTGTGGCTTTGCGAGGTGGGGATGCCAAAACGCGACGCTGTGGCGCCGTAGACGACGATGGAGAACAGCGCCGCGCACAGACAGGCGAGCGCCATGGTGCTGTTTCCGCCAAAGTCGACAATATGGGAGATGGTGTTGGCGACGCTCGCGTTAAAGTGCGTCATGATGAGCACGCCAAGGAAGTTGAATGCGGCACTCATGAGAATAGCGGCGCGGGCGGGCATGCAACGCGTAGTGACGCAGGTCGCGATGGCGTTGGGTGCGTCGGTCCATCCATTGACGAAGATGGCGCCGAGCGCGAGGATCACGGTGACGGCAAGGACTGGGTTCGACACAAGTTGGCCGAGGAAGGTTGAGAACGTTACGTCCATATATGGGCTTTCTCGAAGTTTGCAGGCACGTTACAGAAACATGATAAATCGTATCACCTCCTGCGGGTTTCTTTACCGAGTTCTGATGGGAGCAGTGAATTTTTTGGCACTAAAAATGAATATTAGCCCTGTTGACCGTGGGTGTTCTTTTTGCTAACACACCATGAGGACACGTGCGCGCGCCCCAACACCCCAAAACCACAGCCTGTTCGCTTTACAACATGCAAACATGCGTTCGATAATAGGAGGCATGGAATATCGACAGACAGATGGCAAAACTCGGCGCGTGCACAAGCAGTATGTGGATGTCGTGGCCCGCATCCTTGCGGGCGGACAAGTCGTGCCGGTCACCGTCTGCTGGGTCGACGGTCGTTGCTTTACGATTGACGAGATTGTCTCGACCACTGGGTTTGGCCTGACGGTTCACGGCATTCGTACGGCAACCTATAAGGTGCGTTTTGGCGGGCACGCGACCGAGTTGTATCTGGAGGACCAGACGCGCGAGCGGGCGGACGGCTCGCAGGCACACGTGATGCGTTGGTGGGTGTGGGCGTTCGACCGAACACTCGAGAGCGAGCGCCGCAGGTAAGAACGCGTGGCGTTCGGGTACAATGGCAGGAAACTTGTCAGCTACGGCGCCGTCGCGGTGCTTTTTGAAAGGACGAAATTATGAACGATATCCAGGGCTATCAGAATGGCCCCATCGAGACCGGCGCAAGCCGTGCCAAGGAGATGTCGCCGCGCGCGTACAACCTTGTCATGTCTGCCCTGATCTTTTTGGGCTTTTGCGCCATGGGCGCCGGTGTTTACTTTACGAGCACCATGTCGTTTGCGCGCATGATGATGAGCGGCGCCGCTTTGCCGCTGGTCTTTGGCTCATTTATTTTGACCATCGTCGGCATGGTCATGATGTCGGCTGCTGCCAGCAAACAGTCCGTGGGCCTGTCACTCGTGGGCTACGTGGTCTTTGCGAGCACCTTTGGCCTGACGGCGTCGTTTGGTCTTGCCAACTACGACCTGCCTACCATTAACACCGCCTTTATCGCCACGGCCGCCATCACCTTTGTCTTTGGTGCGCTGGGCGTGACCTTCCCCAAGTTCTTCCAGCGTGTGTATGGCATTGGTTTTGGCATCCTGCTTGCCACGATTCTGGTCGAGATCGTGCTGATGTTCATGGGCGTTTCGCAGTCCATCACCGACCTGATCGTGATCGTGGTGTTCGCCGGCTTCATCGGCTACGACACCTATGTGGCAACGACGGTGCCGCCCACGCTGCCCAACGCCGTGCTCATGGCATCCAACCTGTTCGTGGACATTATCAACGTGTTCCTGCGCATTTTGAACATCCTCGGCCGTCGCGATTAAAGCGCGGCATTGCGATGCTTCCTGCCGGACACGGTAAAACGATGCGAAAGGCGGTCCTTCGGGGCCGTCTTTTTTGTGCGCGGCGGGGTATCATGGATGGGAAAAGCCGATAGCGGCAGCGACAGGAAAGGTGGCCACGTATGGCAGACGTCGACAACAGGAACCGTAACCGCAGGTCCAACCGAGCGGGTCAGCCCAATCCCAAGCGCGAGGCCCGTGCCAAGGCCGCCGAGCGTCACGTGGCAACTGTGTCCGAAGCGTGCGCCAAGGATATCGAGCGTTCGCTTGCCGGTGTTCGCGAGTTTGACGGTATGCCTGCCGGCTTTGTCGCGGCGATGAAGGCCAAGGTTCAGAGTGCTGTGGCCCCCGAAGAGCAGGTCGCCGAGGACGTCGAGAACGCGGAGACTGCCGAGGTCGAGGCAGCGCCCGAGACCGAGGCGGCGCCCGAGCCCGTCGAGGAGCCTGCCGAGGAAATCGCCGAAGCTGAGTCCGCGCCTGCTGAGGAGCCCGCTCCGGTCCTGCCCGAGGTCACTGTGCTTGATGCCTCCGCCACGCAGGTAATCCTCGATAACGGTCGCGGCTATGCGCAGTTCTGCGACATGGCCGTGCTCGCCTTTGCCTCGTTTACCAATCCGGGCGGTGGATATATTCAGGGTTATCTGGGCCAGGAGGCCACGCTGTGCGCCGATTCGTATCTGTACAACGTTCTCGATAGGCAGCGTAAGTGGTACGGCGAGAACCGTCGCCGCAACATCAACTGCGAGCTCTATCGTAACCGTGCCCTAGTGGTGCCTGCGGTGCGCTTCGACCGCAACCACGTGCATGCATACGCCGACGTGATCGTGGCCGCCGCGCCCAACGTTAAGCGCGCCCGCCAGGAGTATCGCGTGAGCGACGATGCTCTGCTGGATGCCCTGCGCGACCGCATTCGCTTTGTGCTCGCCATCTGCGACGAGTTGGGTCGCGAGAAGCTCGTGCTGGGCGCATGGGGCTGCGACAACAACGGCTTTGATGCCGAGGCCGTGGCCGAGCTCTTCCGCAAGGAGCTCGCATCGGGCGACTTCAAGGTCAAGCAGGTCTTCTTTGCCGTGCCCTCTACGCGCTGGGACGAGGACTTCGCCAAATTCGAGCACGTGCTGGCAAACTTCCCCGAGCGAAACGAGGAGTCCTATGCTCAGGTTGCCGCCCGCGCCGCAGCCGCCCGTGCCGCCGAGCAGGCTCAGGCCGCTGCCGAGGATGACGAGGATGACGACGACTGGCGCAAGTACCTGTAAACGGTGCTCGTGATGCGATATACCGAGCCGACGGGAGAGGCTGCTCCTGTCGTCTTTTTATTGAGTGGGGAGCTTACGATGAAAAACGTTCTGTGCTTTGGTGACAGCAACACCTATGGTTACGATCCGGCGGGCATGCGCGACGGTACCGCGGTGCGCTATGCGCAGGATGTGCGCTGGTGTGGCGTGGTCCAACGTGACTTAGGCGAGGGCTGGCATGTAATTGAAGAAGGCCTCAACGGCCGCACGACGGTACGCGACGACATGTGCCATCTGGACACTAACCTCAACGGCATTCGCGCGCTTCCGATGCTGCTCGAGGCCCATAAGCCGCTGGACGCCATTGTGATCATGCTGGGCACCAACGACTGTAAGACGGTCTTTAACGTGACAGCTTCCGATATCGCCCGTGGCGCCATGGCGCTGATTCGCGCCGTCCGCGCGTTTCCGTGGACCGACGCTGCGCCTTGCCCGCGCATCCTGCTGATGGCTCCTATCAAGATCAAGCCGCAGATCGCCGATGTATATATGACCGATTTTGACGAGCGTTCCGTCGAGGCATCTGAACATTTTGGCGAGTACTATGCGCACGTGGCCGAGCAGTTTGGCTGCGACTTTTTGAATGCCGCCGAGTTTGCCGAGCCGGGCGATATCGACTATCTGCATATGATGCCCGAAAGCCACGAGAGCTTGGGACATGCCGTGGCAGCCAAGCTCCAAGAGATGCTCGGTGAGTAGCGCGACCCCAAGCCACCGCAAAGGGGACAGGCACCTTTGTGGTGGTTTTGCCCGGGTAAACGAACGGATTGGCTGCCATATGGGCATGGACGAGCTTATCGACCTCTTTGCCGAGGGCGATGAGCTCGTCTCCAATACCGCTTTTGAGGATTTGGATCTTGCCTACGACGTGGCGAACGGCGCGACCTTCGATGGCGTTGTGTTCCGATCTTGCGAGTTCGATAGCGTTGACTGGAGCGGCTCGACGTTTCGCGACGTGGTGTTTCGCGGTTGCCGCTTTATCCGCTGCAACATGGAAGGCTGCTGGCTCAGCCGCTGTGACTTCGTTGACTGCTCGGCACCGGGACTCAACTTGCTCAAGGCGCGCCTGTCGAGCGTGTCGTTTGGATCGTGCGATTTGAGCTATGCGAACCTTTCGGAGGGACGCATTGGCCCTATGACAGCATGCGATACACGTCTGAGAGAGGCTGCGTTTCAGGGTGCCAAGCTGGGTCAGATACGCCTGGATGGCTGTGACCTGACGCGTGTTGATGTGTTCAAGACGTCGCTTTCCGGCGTTGATGTGTCGCGCTGTACATTTGCAGCGCCCGTTGTTTCGGGCGATTACCATGAGTTGCGTGGCTTGACGGTCAATGCCGAGCAGGCGCTGGCACTCTCGGGTTTGTTGGGAATTCAACTCGCCGACGAATAGGCGCTCTGGTCCTTTGCTCGACCGCTATCTAAAATCAAACCGTCGCAACATTTAATGATTTTTTGCGTTTGCACGATTTTCATCGAATGTTGCGACGGTTTTTGGTGCAAGGTAGCCTGTCTCTTTTTGGCAGGTTACTGGCTATTTAGTACTGCCACATGTGGTTGACAGGGCCGGAGCCTTTGCCCATGTTCAGGCCGGCGGCCAGAGCGCCTGTCAGGTATGCCTTGCCCGCATTGACGGCATCGGCAAGATCCATGCCCTGGGCCAGCGCGCAGGCGATGGCGGACGAAAGCGTGCAGCCGGTGCCGTGTGTGTTGTCGGTCTCGATGCGCTTGTGGCGGAACCACGTGGTGAGCGGATCGCCCAGATGGTTGCCCTCGTCATCGAGTGGCGCGGGTTCGGCCAATACATCGTTGGCCTCGTTGACAAGATGCCCACCCTTAACGAGGGATGCGCAACCAAAGCGGCGGGTGAGGAGCATGGCAGCATTTTGCTGTGTGCGCTCGGAGTCGACCTCGTAGTCGAGCAGGGCCATGGCCTCGGGAATATTGGGCGTGATGACGGTTGCTAGTGGGAACAGGCGGCGGGTGAGCGCCTCGGCGGCATCTTCGGCAATCAGCCGTGCGCCCGAGGTGGCTACCATGACGGGGTCGACGACCACGTTTGTCGCGTTCCAGGCGCTCAGGCGGTCGGCGATAACCTCGATAATCTCGGCAGAGGAAACCATGCCGATCTTGACGGCGCTGGGGCGGATATCGTCAAATACGGCGTCGATCTGCGCAGCGACGATATCAGGGGAGATATTCTGCACGGCGGTGACACCGAGCGTGTTTTGTGCGGTGATGGCGGTGATGGCCGTCTCGGCATACAGGCGGTGCGCCGTGATGGTCTTGATGTCGGCCTGAATGCCGGCGCCACCGCTGGAATCGGATCCTGCGATGGATAGAACGGCAGGTACCTTACTGCGATCCATGTTTGCTCCCTTGTTCGGTCGGAATCAAATGGGTCTTTAAGCCAGCATTATAAAGATGCCCGGGCCGACTCTATGTCGAACCCGGGCGGGCGATGCAATCTTTACGCAAATGTAAGCAAATGTTCACACGTCAACAATTGACGAACGCCATGTTACTGATTGTGGCTCCGGTGACGAGTTAGTCCTCCATGCCGA
>USIL01000083.1:0-6409 GCA_900554655.1 uncultured Collinsella sp. | reverse complement strand
CACGCGGGCGACATCGCATGTCTCAATCGAATCGATATACATGCCAAACTGCTTGCGGTACTGGTGCTCGAGCATACGGGCGCTTCCCGCTCCCGAGGCGCACACGATCAGGATGCGTTTGCGACGCGGCTGGTCGGCTTGCTGCTCGAGGGCCAGGGCAAATGCCATGGCGATGTAGCCGAGCTCTTCATCAGAGGGCTGGCTGCCAAAATGACGCTCGAGTACCTGCGAGGTGCCAGCTGCCATCGAATAGGCCAACGGAAACCTCGTCTTGATATCGGACAGCATGGGGTTATCCATATGCATGTGATATTCAAGGCGATAGCCCAGAGGGCCGATATGCCGAGCAAGGTTCATGCGAAGTTCAAGATCGCCGCTAAAGTCAAACCTAAACTCATCGTTGACCGCACGTACCATCTCGGAAGCAATCTCCCACATCTCGTCCGAGATAACGGCAGAGCCCTTCTCGGGCACGCCCGTGCCCCTGCCGAGCAAATGGATTGCGATAAAGGCAACCTCTTCTCGGGGCATGCTCACGCCCAGGGCATCCTTGATGTTTGCGGCAATCTGGAAAGCCGCGGCGTATTCGCGCGTTCCCTCCAGTTTTTGAACGTCCGATTCTGCAGCTGGGACATAGCAGCCCTGCTCGATGCGGCCAAGAGCAATGTAAAGATGCATGATGAGATTGCGGGATGCCAGCGAGCTCACCGTGACGGGCGAGGCCGTCAGAGCATCGTCCACACATGCGGCGATGGCCCGCAGGCGCTCGGCGAGCTTTGCATCGTCGGTGTCGGGCAACACGGGCCTCACCAGCGAGGCCAGGCACAGGCGCCGCTGCGACTCCCCGCCCGCAACGCGGATTCCGTAGCGTGGGCGCTTTTCGAGCGTTAAGTCAAATTGGGCGAGTTTCTGCTCTACCAGACGCATGTCATTGGACAGAGTTCGCGCCGAAACGTAGAGTAAATCCGCATACTCCTCAATCGTCACCCACTGGGACCGCATGAGGAGGTCGTTAAGAAGGAAGGACACACGGCCGTCGCGCGTATCAGGAATGCCCGGATGGGCCAGAGCCGCACCGTCTAGCAAGCGAGCAAGCTCATCTGCACGTGCAACATCGATACGATACTGCCCCTTGCTGCCAACGATGCGTGCAACCCCTGCAAGGTTGTCGTTTGCGCGATGGATATAGTTTCTCACGGCGCGCTCGCTTACCTCGAGACGCTTGGCAAGTACCGCGACAGCGACAGGCTGAGCGTCCTCGATCATATTTACAAGCTGCTTGACGCGAGCATCCATGTCCTCCTCCTTTCCCTGCGTCTAGTCTAACGCGGTAAAGAATGACACTCCACGTCGCGCTCGTTCCGCCAACTCGGAACAGGTTGCGGGGAGTCCAGCTGAGCTATGGAGAGCCTGGGGAGAGGGCCCGAAGGCAATGCGTCGGTGTGGGATGCGCCTTCCCAGCCATTGGGCAGTCATTGGGGACAGACTTAAATGAGTAGTCGTTGGGGACGTTCTTGTTTGGCTAGTCGTTTAAGAACGTCCCCAATGACTATTAAGGACTGTCCCAAGCTGCCGGCAGGAAAGGACCGTCCCCAAGTGCCGGGTTTGTCCCCAATGACTAGCTGAATAGCAAAAGCCCCGCAGCCGGAGCGGACTGCGGGGCTCATGAAGAGAGGCTAGTTTGTGGGCGCCTTGCCCGGCGCCCACGAGAGAGGCAACAGAGTAGAGGCTACTCGTGGATGCGGGTACCGGAGAGGCCGGCCATGGTCTCGGCGGCCTTGTCCAGGGCGCCGATGATGCAGGTGCGGCCCTTGCGGGAACGGGCGAACTTGATGGCAGCGCGGACCTTGGGCTCCATGGAACCCTTGCCGAACTGGCCCTCGTCGGCCAGGCGCTCGGCCTCGTCGGCGGTGAGGTCCTCGAGCTCCTCCTGGTTGGGCTTGCCAAAGTTGATGGCGACATGCTCAACGGCGGTCAGCAGGAACAGAACGTCGGCGTCGCAGTCCTCGGCCAGCAGCTCGCCGCCCAGGTCCTTGTCGATGACGGCGGGGACGCCCTTGTAGCAGCCCTTGTTCTCGTAGTCGCGGACGACGGGGATGCCGCCGCCACCGCAGGCGATGACGATGAACTCGTTGTCGAGCAGGTTGAGGATGGAGTCGGCCTCGACGATCTTCTTGGGATCGGGGGAGGCGACGACGCGACGCCAGCCGCGGCCGGAATCCTCGACGAAGACCTTGGAGGGATCCTCGGCCATGAACTCCTTGGCCTGCTCCTCGGTGTAGAAGGGGCCGATCGGCTTGGTCGGGTTCTTGAACGCGGGATCATCCGGGTCGCACTCGATCTGGGTGACGACGGTGGCGGCGTGCCAACGCTTATAGCGCTTGTGCATCTCGCGGCCGATGCCCTGCTGCAGGTGATAACCGATGTAACCCTGGGACATGGCGCCGCACTCGGGCAGCGGCATCTCGGGGGTACCGATGGCGTCGTGGGCGGCGGCGAAGGCGTTCTGGATCATGCCGACCTGAGGGCCGTTGCCGTGGGTGATGATGATCTCGTTGCCCTGCTCGATGAGGCCGAGGAGGGCGTGGGCGGTGTTGCTCACGGCCTCGATCTGCTCGACGGGGTTGTTGCCGAGGGCGTTGCCGCCAAGGGCGACGACAATACGATCGGGCTTGCCAAGAGGCTTAGACATTGCTGGAATCCTTTCTGTAAAAGGCCTACAACCCATTAATAACCCGCGTCCGTGCGATACGCGAGTTTATTAAGGTTTATATTCTCTTTATCGCTCATTTTATTCATTTTGAAAATAGCGGAACGGTGAACGGTCGTTTTTATCCGCTCAGCGTACAGAACCCCAGCTCAGACATATCTACGCCATTTACGTGCAACTTTATTTAAATGCAGCGAGGATTATGTCGGATTATGCAAACTACATCTCTGCTAAACACAAAACGGACAGCGCAATATCTTACTCGCACTATACGAGATTCTATGCACTTATAAGTTGAGTATGCACCCCTGCAAAAACAAGGGGCTTTTCATCCAGCATAAGGAATAAAGAAGAGCTCCAAAAAGGCGGCAACGGCCAAAACCTCCATCCATCCCCAAAGTGGCGCGAGGTTTCGCGGCAAAGCCGCGAAACAGCGAAGGGGACAAAAGGCCCCGCAACCACGTCCTTCATTCAGCCCCACAATCCGAGGACGTAGTCGTAGCAGGATCTGAGGGCTAACCTTCGCGGACATTCCGCAGGACGAAAGAGCCCCCGCCGCACGTAGTGCGCAGCGGGGGTTCTTTCATGTCCGAGGACGTCCGCGAAGGTTAGCCCTCAGATCCTGCGGTGGGAGACCTAGGCCTCGTTGTACACCGTCTTGAGCTTCAGCAGGTGCTGATAGCGATCCATAGCGGCCTGCTCGTTCTCCTTGAAGAGCTCCTCGGCGCGCTCGGGGAAGGAACGCGTCAGCGAAGCGTAACGGGCCTCGTTCATCAGGAACTCCTGGTAGCCGCCCGCGGGCTCCTTGGAATCGAGCGAGAACTTCTTGCCGGCAGCAGCCTCGGGGTTGAAGCGGAAGAGGTTCCAGTAACCGCACTCGACAGCCTTCTTCATCTCGGCCTGGCAGTTCTGCATGCCACCCTTCTTGATGGAGTGCATCTCGCAGGGGCTGTAGCCGATGATGAGGGACGGGCCGTCGTAGGCCTCGGCCTCGTGGATGGCCTTGAGGGTCTGAGCCGGGTTGGCGCCCATGGCGACCTGCGCCACGTAGACGTAGCCGTAGCTCATGGCGATCTCGGCCAGGGACTTCTTCTTGGTCACCTTACCGGCAGCTGCGAACTGAGCGACCTGGCCCAGGTTCGAGGCCTTGGAGGCCTGACCGCCGGTGTTGGAGTAGACCTCGGTGTCGAAGACGAAGACGTTGACGTTGTGGCCGGAAGCCAAGACGTGGTCCAGGCCACCGAAGCCGATGTCGTAGGCCCAGCCGTCGCCGCCGAAGATCCAGAAGGACTTCTTGGTGAGGTAAGCCTTGTCGGCGAGGATCGCCTTGGAAGCGTCGCAGCCGCACTTCTCGAGCTCGGCAACGTAGGCAGCGGCAGCGGTCTTGGAGGCCTCGGCGTCGTTGACGGAGTCGATCCAAGCCTGGCCGGCGGCCTTGAGCTCATCGGACGGACCATCGGCAGCGATGATGTCCTGGGTAGCGGCGATCAGCTTGTGCTGAACGGCCTCATAGCCAACGGCCATGCCCAGACCGTGCTCGGCATTGTCCTCGAACAGGGAGTTGTTCCACGCCGGGCCGTGACCGTCCTTGTCCTTGCAGTAAGGAGCGGTGGCAGCGGGGTTGCCCCAAATGGAGGAGCAGCCGGTGGCGTTGGAGATGAACATGCGGTCGCCGGCAACCTGGGTCACCAGACGTGCATAGGCGGTCTCGGCGCAGCCGGCGCAGGAACCCGAGAACTCCAGGTAGGGCTGCTTAAACTGGCTGCCCTTGACGTTGGCCGCGATGAGCTCCTTCTTCTCGGAGACGTTCTCGACCATGTAGTCCCAAACGGGCTGCTGGTCCATCTCCTGCTCGGTGGGAACCATCTCGAGAGCGCCCTTGGGGCAGACCTTGACGCAGTTGGTGCAACCCATGCAGTCGAGCGGGGACACAGCCATGGTGAACTTCATGCCCTTGGCCTTGGGGCCCATGGCGTCGAGCGTGCGGGTAGCCTCGGGCGCGGCGGCAGCCTCGTCCTCGGTCATCGCGAACGGACGGATGGTGGCATGCGGGCACACATAGGCGCACTGGTTGCACTGGATGCACTTGGTCTCGTCCCAGTGAGGAACGACCACGGCGACGCCGCGCTTCTCGTATGCGGAGGCGCCCAGCTCAAACTGGCCGTCGGCGCAACCGACGAAGGCGGAAACAGGCAGGCTGTCGCCGTCCATGCGATCGATGGGCTCGAGCAGGTTCTTGACCTGCTGGGCGATAGCGGACTTGGTCTCCTCGGAGAGTTCGACGGGAGCGGCATCCTCGGCGGTAGCCCAGTCGGCCGGAACCTCGAACTTACGGAAGGCGGTAGCGCCGGCATCGATGGCCTTGTGGTTGGCGTCGACGATAGCCTGGCCCTTCTTCATGTAGGACTTGGTAGCCGCGTCCTTCATGTACTGCAGGGCGTCCTCGGCGGGCAGGACCTTGGCCAGCGCGAAGAAGGCGGACTGGAGCACCGTGTTGGTGCGCTTGCCCATGCCGACCTTAGCGGCCAGGTCGATAGCGTCGATCAGGTAGACGTTGACGTTGTTGTTCGCGATGTAGCGCTTGGCCACGGCGGGCATGTGCTCGGCGAACTCCTCGTCGCTCCACTGGCAGTTGACCAGGAAGGTGCCGCCCGGCTTGACGTCGCGGACCATCTTGAAGCCCTTAACGATGTAGCTGGGGTTGTGGCAAGCGACAAAGTCGGCCTTGGTCACGTAGTACGGCGAACGGATCGGAGAATCACCAAAGCGCAGGTGCGAGACGGTGACGCCGCCGGTCTTCTTGGAGTCGTACTGGAAGTAGGCCTGGACGTACTTGTCGGTATGGTCGCCGATGATCTTGATCGAGTTCTTGTTGGCGCCGACGGTACCGTCGCCACCCAGACCCCAGAACTTGCACTCAATGGTGCCGGGGGCTGCGGTGTTGGGCGCATCCTCGGCCTCGGGCAGGCTCAGGTTGGTCACGTCATCGACAATGCCGATGGTGAACTCGCGCTTGGGCTCGTCCTTGTTGAGCTCCTCGAAGACAGCGAACGCGGACGCGGGAGGCGTGTCCTTGCTGCCCAGGCCGTAACGGCCGCCGGTCAGAACGACATCGTTCAGGCCAGCCTCACGCAGGGTAGCGGCAACATCCAGGTACAGGGGCTCGCCCAGAGAGCCGGGCTCCTTGGTGCGGTCCAGCACAGCCACCTTCTTGGCGGTCTTGGGCAGGACCTTCAGCAGAGCGGAGGACACCCAGGGACGGTACAGGCGGACCTTGACGATACCGACCTTCTCGCCCTTAGCGTTCAGGTAATCGATGACCTCGTCAGCAACGTCGCAGACAGAGCCCATAGCGATCATAACACGGTCAGCATCGGGTGCGCCGTAGTAGTTGAACAGATCGTAGTTGGTGCCCAGCTTCTCGTTGATCTTGGCCATGTACTTCTCAACAACGGCAGGCAGAGCCTCGTAAGCGGGGTTGCAGGCCTCACGATGCTGGAAGAAGACGTCGCCGTTCTCGTGAGAACCGCGCATCTTGGGGTGCTCGGGGTTCAGGGCCTTGGCACGGAACTCCTCGACAGCCTCCATGTTGCACATTTCCTTCAGGTCGGCGTAATCCCACTTCTCGATCTTCTGGTACTCGTGAGAAGTACGGAAGCCGTCGAAGAAGTTCAGGAAGGGAACCTTGCCCTCGATAGC
>USIL01000082.1:0-6424 GCA_900554655.1 uncultured Collinsella sp. | reverse complement strand
GCGCAGGTCGGCAACGATGTCCTCGGAGACGCCCTCCATCTTGGCGACGCCCACGACGTGCTCGGCAGCCCACTCGAGCTGGCCCTCCTCCTGCTTCAGGAAACGAGAACCGGGAACGCCGCACTGGGGGCACTTGAAGTCCTCGGGCAGTTGGTCGCCGTCGAACTCTTCCACATAACCGCAAACGGGGCAAACAAACTTCATGATTCGATCCTTTCGATCGATGGCGATTGTGCGCTCGTCCGGTCCCGTAAGGGCCCTCTCCGGACGTGCGTCTTGACGAGTTCTATTATCCATAAATGCAACCAAATGTGAAGCCTATTAGGAATGATTTTTAATAAAACAATTTCGAGCTATAAAGATGTTGATTGATTAACGATTGGCAGGCCGTCTTTGACCGCCGCTGAGTACAATCGGGCGAGCAAATGTTGACCTATCAACAAATGAAGGAGTTTCCTTTATGCATCTAGCCCGTCGTGCCTGGTGCCGAACATATCAGACGGTTTTTCGCATTGCATTGCCGATCCTGCCCTATACCGAGCCGCGCATTTTAGAGCATGCCGAGGATGTGCCCGCGGTGCTTCAAAAGCGCTCGATCCAGAAGGTCCTTATCGTGACGGATCCCGGCATTGCCCGTCTGGGGCTCACGGCACCGCTCGAGACGGCGCTCGCATCCAGGGGGATTGGCGTTACGGTCTATGCCGAAACGCGTGCAAACCCCACGGTTTCAAACGTGGAAGAAGCGGCGTCCCTGTATCGAGAGAGCGCCTGCCAGGCCATTATCGGCTTTGGCGGTGGCTCGGCCATGGACTGTGCCAAGGGCGTGGGCGCACGCATTGCGCAGCCAAACAAGCCCATCAACAAGATGCGCGGCCTGCTGCGGATTCATCGTCGCCTGCCGCTGCTCATCGCCGTTCCCACCACGGCAGGCACGGGAAGCGAGGTCACGCTTGCGGCGGTAATTACCGATGACGGGACGCACTACAAGTACCCCATTAACGACTTTGTGCTTATTCCGCGCTTTGCGGTGCACGACCCCGAGTTTACGCGCGGTCTGCCCGCCTCCATTACGGGGCAGACGGGTATGGATGCCCTGACGCATGCCGTCGAGGCCTTTATCGGGCGAAGCACCACGCCCTATACGCGCAAGATGGCGCGACAGGCGGTGCAGCTTATCCACGACAATTTGCTCGAGGCCTATGAGCATGGTGACGACATGCGCGCTCGTCGCAATATGCTTTCGGCGGCGTATAAGGCGGGCGTTGCGTTTACCCGCTCCTATGTCGGATATGTGCATGCCATCGCGCACAGTCTGGGCGGCCGATACGGAATTCCGCACGGTTTGGCCAACGCGATCATCCTGCCGCACATGCTTCGCGCTTATGGTGACGCCGCCGCCCCCAAGCTTGCCGATCTTGCTCGCATGGCGGGCATTGCGCCGGCTACCGCGCAGGATAGTCTTGCGGCCGAGGCCTTTTTCGATTGGGTCGACCGCATGAACGAGATCCTGGGAATCCCCAAATATGTCTCGGGCATTCGCCGCTCCGACATTCCCGAGATGGCGGCGCATGCCGATGCCGAGGCCAATCCGCTGTACCCCGTTCCGCTTTTGATGGACCGCTTGGAGCTCGAGCGTATGTACGAGGTCGTCGCGGGTGGTATGTTTGAGGACGAGAACTAGGAGGGTGCCATGAACACCGAGGAAATTGCGCGCATCGTCGGCGATCAGCGCACTTACTTTAAAACGCACGCTACGTTTGATGTTGATGCCCGACGTCGCGCGCTCGTGAGTTTACGCGATGCGGTACGGGCGCACGAGGCCGATATTGCCCATGCACTCAAGACCGATTTGGGAAAGTCGCATGACGAGGCATATATGTGCGAGATCGGCACGTCGCTTTCCGAGATTCGTCATCAGATCGCTCACGTGGCTCGATGGAGTCGTCCGCGCCTGCGTCCGTGTGACCTCGCTAACGCCGTGAGCGCGTGCAAAACGCAAGCCGTGCCCTATGGCGTCACGCTCATCATGGCTCCGTGGAACTACCCGTTTTTGCTAACACTCGAGCCGCTCGCCGGCGCCCTTGCCGCGGGCAATACCGTGGTCATCAAGCCGAGTGCCTATGCTCCGGCATCGAGCGCGGTGCTCAAGCAAATCTGTGAAGAGGCATTTGATCCGCGCCTGGTGACGGTTGTCGAGGGCGGGCGCGCCGAGAACGAGGCACTGCTCGATGAGCACTGGGACAAAATCTTCTTTACCGGTAGCGTTCCGGTCGGCAAGCTCGTCATGGAGCGCGCGAGTAAAAACCTCACGCCCGTGACGCTTGAGCTGGGCGGCAAGAGCCCCTGCATCGTGGATGCGACGGCAAACTTGAAGGTTGCGGCGCGGCGTATCGCCTTTGGTAAATGGCTCAACGTGGGGCAGACCTGCGTGGCGCCCGACTACCTGCTGGTCGATGCGCGCGTGCACGACGAGCTGCTGGACCTCATCAGGGAAGAGGCCCGCCGTATGTTTGGCGAGCATCCGCTCGATAACGAGGACTACGGGCATATCGTCAACGCCAAGCATTTTGCGCGCGTGCGCGGGCTGATCGATCCCGATAAGGTCGTGCTGGGAGGCACGGCGCGCGAGTCGTCGCTCAAGATTGAGCCGACGATCCTAGACGGCGTGACCCCCGATGACGCCGTGATGCAGGAGGAGATCTTCGGTCCCATCTTGCCGGTGCTGACGTTTGAGAGCCTAGACGAGGCCGAGACGTTTATTACGGATCGTCCGACGCCGCTGGCCCTGTATATCTTTAGCCAGGACCGTTCGGTTCAGCAACGCTTTGTGCGCTACGTGCCCTTTGGCGGCGGCTGTGTCAACGACACGATCATGCACTTGGCTACGAGCCATATGGGCTTTGGCGGCATGGGTGCGAGCGGTATGGGCCAGTACCATGGCCGCGAGAGTTTCGATGCGTTTAGTCACAAGAAGAGCATCGTGAACAAGGCAACCTGGCTGGACGTGCCATTCCGCTATGCGCCCTACGCAAGCTGGAAGCACAAGTTCGTGCGCATGTTTGTGCATTAGAAAAGGGCGCAGGTAATACGAACAAGTGTTCCTATTACCTGCATTTTGCGTTAGACTACTGTTATGGAGCACGGATGGGCCAACTCCCTTTAGAAGGGATTTGGTATGAACGTAAGCGATGTTATTTCGTTATTGGCGTTGTTGATTGCGGCTATCGAACTCGGTCTGTTTATCGGCCGAATGAAATAGCCGCCCCCGCGTAAGCGAAGACGGCCACTTCTCACGATGAAAACGTGTATCGGAGTTGGCAAGACCCGCGGCAACGGATGCCATCCGTGTTCCTATCTTATCTGCAAGCGTTCTGTCGCGCAAGCGTTGAGGCAAACGATTGAAGGACGCAGACAGGATGTATTTGTGTCCGCACGGGACCGTAGACTTCTCAATAAGGTTACACACCGGTTTATCCGGCCGTTAGAGGAGCTGCTATGTACGAGCCTTCACGTGTTCTTCTGTCATTTCACATTGCAGGATTTCAGTATGCCGATGGCGCCTTGGTCCTGGGCGATCTTAAAGCGGGCGATAAGCTGACGCTGTGTGCCGAGCGCGATAATCCCCATGACCCCGAGGCAGTTGCGATCTACTATGGCAAGACCAAACTTGGCTACGTTCCGGGAAACGAGGTCGGCCCGCTGTCCTTGATGATGTATTACGGCCACGAGGACGTATTTGAGGCCCGCGTGCAACAGGTTGCCCCCGAGCGCAGCCCGTGGCACCAGGTGCGCGTTGGCCTCTATGTGGTGGATGCCCGCTAGTCGGCAATGGAGGCGGCCATGTTTGACGACGATGGTCTGTTTGATCTGACGGATGACCCGTTTGAATGGGATATGCTGCTCGACGATGATGAGCTGGATCAGGACCGTAAGAAGCGGCAGGACAAGAAAACTCAGAGTGACGCTTCGAAAAAGCAAGACAAACGCCGCCGCGGACTGTTCGGCGGGCTCTTTGGATAACCGCCGCATCGCTGCGTCTGTATACTTAGCACGAGTTGAACACGTTGCGAAATGAGGACACAGACGATGATGTGGTTTACCGCCGACTTGCACCTGGGCGATACGAATATCTTGCACGACATGGACCGGCCGTTTGGCTCGGTCGAGGAGATGAACCGCAAGGTCATCGATGCCATCAATGAGTGCGTGGCGGCGGACGACCGTCTCTATATCTTGGGAGACTTTACCTATCGTTTGCCCCTGGCGGAGGCGGTGCGCCTGCGCGAGCGTATCGAATGCCAGAACGTGACGCTCATCCGCGGTAACCATGACGGCGACTGGGAAGATTCCGACGTACCGCGGATTTGGGAAGACGTGCGCGATTACCTGGAGATTGCTCCCGGCTATGCCAAGGGCCATCGTCTGGTTATGAGCCACTACCCCATGCTCAGCTGGAACGGCAAGGCGCGTGGCGCCGTCATGCTGCACGGGCATATCCACAGCAGGGGAGACCGCACCAACGTGCGCAACCGCGATCGCGAGCGCCCTATCTTTCGCTACGATGTCGGTCTCGATGCCAACGAGTACAAGCCCGTAAGCCGTGATCAGATTCTTAGCTTCTTTGGGTTATAGGGCGCCAGAACCACCACAAAGGGGACAGGCACCTTTGTGGTGGTTCTGGCGCCGTTGCCATTATGGCGGCGCCTTTTTTGTCCGTGCGGCGCGGTAGAGTGTAGGCGGTTGAAATTTGCGTCCATCGAGGAGCTGCTATGAACGAGATTAAGTGCCCGCATTGCGGCGAAGTTTTTAAGGTCGATGCGTCCGGCTATGCGGATATCGTCAAGCAAGTACGCGATGCCGAGTTTTCGCGCGACCTGGACGAGCGTGTGAAGGCAGTCCAGCGCGAGGGCGAGCAGGCGCTGGAGCTTGAGCGCTCGCGTTCGACGGCTGCCTTGCAAAAGGCAGAGTCTCAGCGCAACGCTCAGCTTGTCGAGCAGAAGAACGCTGCAGCTCAGCAGCTGGCACAAGAAGTCGCCAAGCGCGATGCCGAGCTTGCCGAGCTGCGCGCCAAGCTCGAGGGCGCTGCCGCAGAGCGCGAGAGTGCAAGCCAGCGCGCGGCGGTTGAGGCCCGTGCCGATGCTCAAAAGGAGAATGCCGAGCTGCAGCGCGAGATCGATAGCCTGCGTGCGCAGCTTGGGCGCAAAGATGACGAAGCAAAGCTTGCCGAAGCCGCGGTACGCAATGCGACTCAAAATGACCTCGCCGCGCGCGATGCTCAGATTGCGGGGTTGCAGGCAAAGCTTGCCGCCGCAGATAAGGCTCAAGAAATGGCACTCGCAACTGCTGCGGCCGAGGCGCAGCGTAAGCTCGAGGCTGCGCAAAACGAAGCGAATCGTAAGCTTTCCGATTACCAGACAGAAGTGCGTGAGAAGTTCTCGAATGCTAAGACTCAGTCCGAGCGCGAGGCCGAGGGCCTTCGTGCACAGCTTCGTGAGCAAGAACTTTCTGCAAAAATGGAGCTGTCGAAGGCGGTCGCCGCGGCGGAGCGAGAGCGCGATGAAGCACGTGCCAAGCTGACGAGCGAGCTGGCGGTGCGCGATTCTCGCGAGGAACAGGTCAAGGCGGCGCATGAGCTCGAGCTCGCGCAGGCCAAGCGCGCGAGCGATGACCTGATTCGCTACAAGGACGAAGAGATTGAGCGTCTTAAGGACATGAAGGTACGCCTGTCCACCAAGATGGTGGGCGAGTCGCTCGAGCAGCACTGCGAGACCGAGTTCAATCGCCTGCGCATGACGGCGTTTCCCAACGCGTACTTCGAGAAGGATAACGATGCGTCCGAGGGCACCAAGGGCGACTTTATCTTCCGCGAGTGCGACGCAAGCGGTAACGAGGTCATTTCGATTATGTTCGAGATGAAAAACGAGAACGATGAGACCGCGACCAAGCACAAGAACGAGGACTTCTTTAAGAAACTCGACCACGATCGCCGCCAAAAGGGCTGCGAGTACGCGGTGCTCTGCACGTTGCTCGAACCCGAGAGCGAGCTTTACAACGCCGGCATCGTGGACGTGAGCTATCGCTACGAGAAGATGTACGTGATTCGCCCACAGTTCTTTATTCCCATGATCACGCTTCTTCGCAACGCCGCCATGGGTTCGCTGCGCTATAAGCAGGAACTGGCGGAGTACAAACAGCAGAATATCGACGTCACGAACTTCGAAGCCAAGATGGAAAAGTTCAAGAATGATTTCGGTCGCAACTACGAGATCGCGAGCCGCAAGTTCCAAACGGCGATTGATGGGATCGACAAGACGATTAGCCATCTGCAGAAAACCAAGGAGGCGCTCCTGTCGTCCGAGAACAACCTACGCTTGGCAAACAAGAAGGCCGACGACCTCACGATCCGCAAACTCACCTGGGGGAA
>USIL01000081.1:0-6440 GCA_900554655.1 uncultured Collinsella sp. | reverse complement strand
AGTTATGTTTACTTCAACGATGCAAGAAGGTGTTCGGCGGCACCGATGAGCGGAGCATCGCCCTCCAGAGAACCGATGAGGATCGGCGTGTCCTGAAGCGGATCGAGCGCCTGGCTGGCATAGCCCTCGTGCACCGAATCCTTCCACGTCTGTGAACGCCAATCGGGACCTTGGTGAATCACGCCACCCGAAAGCACGATGACCTCAGGGTCCAGGATGTTAGCGAGCGAGCCCAAGCTGGCACCCAGCGCAAAACCGGCGTCATGGATGACCTCGGTCGCCTTTGCGTCGCCCGCACGGCACAGGTCGTTCACATCGCGACCGACCGAAGGACGGCTGGGGTCGACGCGACCAAAGCGCTCATCGTACATACGACCAATGGAAGTGCCCGAAGCAACCGACTCAAGATGACCGGAACGCCCGCAGGCGCAGGGAATGCCGGCAGCAGCCGAGCACTCGATGTGGCCCATATGACCGGCAGCACCATGGAAGCCCTGCATCACGCGGCCGTTCTCGACATATGCGCCGCCGATGCCCGTGCCGATGCCCAGGCACAAGACGGAGAACTTGCCCTTGCCGACGCCCCAGTGGGCCTCGCCCAGAGCATGAGCCTGCACGTCGCCCACAACGGCAACGGGGAGACCAAGGTCCTCGCGCAGACGCGGCCCCAACTGAACGCCGGACCAGCCGGGCATAATCTCGTTGGCATACGCGATGGCGCCCGTCTTGGGATCGACGACGCCGGCGGCACCGATACCGACGCCAAGGGCCTCGACATCGGGATTCGCCTCAAGAGCAGCCTTGATGGACGCCTCGATACGTTGGAAGACGGCCTCGCCGCCCTCCTGGGCCTCGGTAGGAACCTCGGCCTCAAAAACGGGATGGGGCACGCTGCCGTCAGCCGGGTACTCCATAATGGCGGTCGCGATCTTAGTTCCGCCGATATCGACAGAGCAGACGTACTTGTTCTCCATGTCGTTCTCCTTAGGAGATAAAAACAACTACAGGAAATGAAGGCGGTGTTATCGCCGCAGCATGATAAAGGTTTCCCAGGTGCCCGAGGTTGGGGTGAAAGTGGTCGGGCGTTGACCTAATGGGTCACGCCCGACCACTTGAGCCCCAAGATCGGGGAAGCTTTACAGGAGACCGTTGTCCTGGAGGACCTTCTTAATAGCCTCGACGTTCTCGCCGGTCATGGCCTTCACCGGGCGCGGCATGGTCGGGCTGTCGAAGATGCCCATGAGGTTCATAGCGGTCTTGAAGGCGCCGACACCACCGGCATAGCCCTGGACGCCCGAGGTGACATCCCAAATGTGGGAGATCTCGTTGAGGCGATCCTGCTCGGCCTTGACGGTAGCCCAGTCGCCGGCCTGAGCGGCCTTCCACTGGCGCACGTAGCCCTCGGGCTCAACGTTGGCGAGGCCCGGAACGGAGCCGTCGGCGCCGCCAAGGTAAGCACCGTCGACGACGACCTCGTGACCGGTGAGGATGCTCATCGGATGGCCGTTCTTCTCGTTCTCCTGAACGAGGTAGCGGAACGAGATGTCATCACCCGAGGAATCCTTGACGCCGGCAAGGACGCCCTCGGCGCCGAGCTTGGCAAGGAGCTTCCAGGGGAGCTTGGTGTGGACGCACACGGGGATGTCGTAGGCGAAGATGGGAAGGTCGAGTTCCTCGTGCAGGATGCGGAAGTGCTCCTCGACCTCGGTCATGCCCTGCAGGGCATAGAACGGGCAGGTGGCGACAAGCGCATCGGCGCCCAGCTCCTGAGCGACCTTGCCGTGCTCGATCATGCGCTCGGTCTCGGTGTCGATGATGCCAACCAGAACGGGAACGCGGTGGTCGACGATGCGCACGGCCTCGGCGACAATCTGGCGACGGCGCTCGTCGGTGGAGAAGACGACCTCGCCCGAGGAGCCCAGGAAGAACAGGCCATCGACGCCGGCATCGATCATGCGGTTGATGCTGCGCTCAAAGGATGCAACGTCGAGCTGGTGGTCTTCGGTATCGGGAACAACGACGGGAGGGATAACGCCGGTGAATTTCTGAGTTGCCACAAGAATCTCCTTAGTTGTCTGGCGGGCGGCCCTATGCCACCCACTCTTGTTGGCAGTGTCCAAGCCGTCTAGGCCAAAGAACACGGGTAGAACGTTTGGTTAAAGAAGTCGACGACTTCGTTTTCGAACGCATTGATGCGCTCGTGAGCGTATTTGGCATAAATGATATGCCTTCGGTCACACTCAAGACCGTTGAATACAGCAAACTGACCCTTGGGATCGCTCACGGCGTCCATAAGCGATGTGCCCATGAGCACCGATCCGCGCACCCGAGACGACAGCGCCTCGAGGCCACCGGGAATTGGATTGGCAACCGCCGTGCAGGCAAGACCCTGCTCGTCCAGAGCAGAAACCGCCAGCGCGACTCCGCCGCCAAGGCCCTCGCCCCATGCAAAGATGCAGTCGGGGTCCATGCCATCAAGATTGCGCGCGACCTTCGCCAACGCGCAGCCCCAACGGACGCGCTCGACAAAAGCGGGCGAAGCAATTCCCCGCTGCAGGTCGTCCGCACCAGCAACATCGTCATCCAGTGCAAGCACGGCATATCCCATGGCGGCAAATCTCGTCATGTGATGCCAGCCGCGCACAGGCCGATCGATGTCGTGGAACATCAGGCACAGCGGCACAAACTCGGATGCCCGGGCATGGCCTAAGGGCTCAATCAAACGACCGTGTACGACATACCCGCCGAGCTCAATGGAAACCTCAGAGTAGCGCGCGCACGGATTGGCGAAATCAATCGCCGTAACAGTCAGCCCGCAAACCTCAAGGTCCGAAGCGGCTGTCTCTAATTCGGAAACATCCGCCGAAGCATCGCCGTGCCAACCCCGGAAATCAGAGAGCCTTGACGAAACCGTTCCAGGAATTCCCACGAGCCCGGGGGCAATCAGCTCGTCAACATTGCTCTCGCACTTAGACATGAGCCTCCCCTCCCTCGCAGAAAAACGGAATGATCAGATCGTCAAAGTCCTGAATCTCCTCGTGGCCAAAGCCCTCAAAGAACTCATGACGCTTTTCACAGGTCAGGTTGTTATAGACCGCAAACTGCGTCGCTGGCGGACAGACGATATCGGCTGTGCCAGTGCCAAACAGCACGGGGCATTTGACCATGGGGGCAAAGTTCTTGGAATCGAAGTACGCCAGTTTGGCATAGGCCTCCTCAATACGAGTCGAGTCCTCGTCAAACCAACGCGACCAATAGCGCAGGCCTTCATAAGCGATATCGTCGGCATCCAGATCCCAAACAAGGCGGAAATCCGACAGGAAGGGATAGAGGATGGCAGCGCGATTGATAAGCTCACTATTAAGCGCGCAGGTCGCAATGCCCAAACCGCCGCCCTGCGATGCGCCGTTCACAAATACGCGGGAAAGATCGATGCCCTCGAGCTCGCGAACAATACGGCACAGAATGCGGATATCCTGGTGCAAGCGGACATAGTAAAGATTGGCCGGGTCGCCGTCGATACCGGCGACGATATGCCCAGCAACCGTCGTGCCTTCAAATCCACCAATATCCTCGGAGGGGCCACCCTGGCCAGGACAATCGAGAGCGATGAGTGCCATGCCCATGCCCGCAAACGACGCCTGCTCGAACCAGCTGCGGCTTGCACCCGGATAGCCGTGGAACTGTAGCACCAGCGGCACGGGCTCGTCCGAAACCGGCTGGAGATACTTGGCATGCAGGCGTGCACCGCACATGCCGGTATACCAGAGGTCGAAAAACCGACAGGTCGCGGAATCCGCAACCGAAGCCGCCTCAATCGCATAGTCGAGCTCGACGGCGTCGGCCTCGGCCATGCGGTCCTTCCAAAAGAGATCGAAATCCGATGGACGGGGCATAGCGCCTCGATATTCACCAAATTGCTGTTGTAGCTCCTGAGCACTTGGCATGGCTCGTGAACCCAACCTTTCGAAATCGCAACGGAGGTGCGCCCGGCAAGGGAACCGGGCGCACGGGAGGGAAAGCGAGGCTACTCGCCGAGCTTGGGATGCAGCAGCGACGGCGCAGCGCCGAGCAGCATCTTGGTGTAGGGGTCCTGAGGGTGCTGGAAGACCTGCTTGGCCTCGCCCTGCTCGACGATCTTGCCGCCATTCATAACGATGATGTCGTCAGAGATATAGCGGACCGTCTGGATGTCATGGCTGATGAACACCATGGCCAGGCCGAGCTCCTTCTTAAGGTCGGTCAGCAGGTTCAGAATCTGCGCGCGGACCGAAACGTCCAGAGCCGAGGTGGGCTCGTCGGCGATGATGGCATCGGGGTTCAGCGACAGGGCGCGCGCAATTGCGACGCGCTGGCGCTGGCCGCCCGAAAGCTGGCCGGGAAGAACCTCGGCGGCGGAGCTGGGCAGACCGGTGAGCTCCAAGAGCTCCTTGACGCGCTTCTCCTGCTCGGCCTCGGTACCCAGGTTGTGGACGCGCATGGGGTCGAGCAGTTGCTCGCGAACGACCATGCGGGGATTGAGCGCCGTGGCCGGGTTCTGGAACACGACCGAGATGACGCGACCCATGTGGCGACGGTCCTCGGCGGTACGTTTGGTAACGTCCTTGCCCTTAAAGTAGACCTTGCCGCTCGTGGGGGCCTGCAGGCCGCACATGACGTTGGCGGTGGTGGACTTTCCGCAACCGGACTCGCCGACGATGCCGATGGTCTGTCCGGGCATGAGCTTAATCGTTACACCCTGGACGGCGTGAACCAGGTTGGGGTGCAGAATCGAGCCGGTACGGGTCCTAAAGGTGACGTGGACGTCATCAAGGAAGATGATCGGCTCGACGCCGTTGACTGCGGTCTCGCTCATCTACATCACCTCCGCGTGAGGGGTCAAACCATTTGCCTTGAGCACCTCGTCGGGGAGCTCGGAATAGAAGTGCTCGGTGCCGGGCACGCGCTTGAAGACCGGACGGGTGTCCAGGCCAATGCGCGGATGGCTCGAGCGGGGTGCGAAGCGATCGCCCTTGGGGAAATCGCGCGGGCTCGGAACGGCGCCGGGCACCTGGTGCAGGCGGCCCGAACCGCTCTCGATGGACAGGACGGAACCCAGAAGGCCGCGGGTGTACTCGTGAATCGGGTTGGTGAGCAGCTCCTTGGTGGGCGCCTGCTCGATAACCTGGCCGGCGTACATAACCGTGATGTTATGAGCGACCTCGGCGACCAGTGCCAGGTCGTGCGAAACGAAGATCATGGCAAAGCCGAGCTTGGCCTGAAGATCGTTAAGCAGCTTGATGACCTGCTTCTGGACGGTAACGTCCAGAGCGGTCGTGGGCTCGTCGCAGATGACCAGTTTGGGGTCGCGGGTAAGGGCCATAGCGATCAGAACGCGCTGACGCTGACCACCGGAAAGCTCATGCGGATAGCTCTCGAGCGTACGCTTGGGGTCGAGGCCCACGAGCTCCAGGAGCTCCTCGGCGCTACGGGTACCGCCGCGCTTGGTGAGCTGCTTCATCTGGGCGGAAATGAGCATGGAGGGGTTGAGCGAGGACAGGGCGTCCTGATAGACCATGGCGATATCGGTACCGCGCAGGCCGAACCACTCCTTCTTGCTCATCTTGAGCAGGTCGCGGCCCTCCCAGAGGACCTCACCGGAAAGATGCTCGTCATCGTCGGTCAGGCCCATGATGGCCAGCGTGGTGATGGACTTACCGCAGCCGGACTCACCGACCAGGCCCATGGTCTGGCCAGGACGGACATCAAAGTTGACATGATCGACGACGTTGATATCACCGTGGTGCTCAAACTGGATGCAGAAATCACGGACCGAAAGGATCGGCTCAACGGACTCATCGGGCACATGGCGGTCGTTACGCTTGAGCTCGACATCGCGCAGGGCGCCAAGACGGGCGGACAGGGACTGAGCCTGCTCCTTGTAAGCGCGAACGGGGTCGGAGACCAGCAGGTCGGCCTCGCGGCGCTTGGAGGAATCGGTCGGATCCAGGGCGGCGGAGGGAGCAGCGGCCATGGCGTCGGTAATGCCCTCGGAGAGGATGTTGAGCGCCAGGCAGGTGATCATGATAGCCAGACCCGGGAACAGCGCCTGCCACCAACGGCCGGCCAGCACGCCGTTGCGGGCGTCGGCCAAGATGTTGCCCCAGGTGGGGGTGGGCTCGGGGATGCCGGCGCTGATGAAGGCCAGGGAGGCTTCGAACACGATGGCGTCGGCCACGAGCACGATGGTGAACACGAGGACGGGAGCCACGCAGTTGCGCACGACGTGCTTCCATAGGATCCACGGGGCGCGGGCGCCGGAGACGACGACTGCGCGGACGTAGTCCTGGTTGTACTCGCTCATGACGTTGGCGCGAACGATACGGGCAATCTGCGGGATGTACAAAAAGCCGATGGCGAAGATGAGCGAAGGCACGGAGTTGCCGAACACCACGATGAAG
>USIL01000080.1:0-6471 GCA_900554655.1 uncultured Collinsella sp. | reverse complement strand
CAGTGCCCGCCTTGGTGGTCACTGCGGTCTCGCCGTTATCGATTGCCTTCTCAACGCCTTGGATAACGATCTTGGTCTGAACAGTGAGACCGGTGTTAGTGCCGTCACCGTATCCGTCGAGGCCGCTTGCAAACAGCGTGCCAGACACTGCCGTGACCTGACCCGGCTCTCCGGTATAAACCGAGGGACGAACGTAATCCCATTGAACCTGGGCATTATGAGTTTTGCCGTCACTCGTGGCAACCGAGACATTCCACGGCAGCTCGGGGAAAACACCGCTGGCCGTATTAATGCGCTCAGGAACGGCAACGGAGATGACGGAACAGACGTCAACAGTGATTGTCGCCTCGGCACCACCTTGGAGCTTGCCCTTCACCTTAAACGAACCGTCCCTGGCATAAGCGTCTTCGGCGACACGGTCCCATGTGACCTTTTCGCGCTGGGGCTCAGAAGACACATCGTTGTCGTATCGAACCTCAAGGTATTCCGGCAGCATCGGCTTGGTGCCGGGGACGGTCCATATGGTTCCGCCCTGAACCGAGGTTGCCTTACTCGCGATCTTAACGGTGGCAGTAATCGGAACATCGACAGTCTGCATGCCGTACCCTGCATTAAAGCTAATTGTTGCAGTGCCGCGTACCACGCCGCCCTGGGTCCAATCGAAGCCCTTCGTGTTCCACTTGGTCTCGGCGTATTTGTGCGAATAGTCCGGATGTTCTGCCGCATCGGGGCTGACAAGTTCGACATAGCCGGGAAGCATGGCGGTGCCGTCGCTGCCCTTGAGCACTGTAATGGTTTGTGGCTGAGCCTCCCAGTTTTTAGTCACGATGACGTGCACTTTCACGGGGATATTCGTTCCGGCGACCGTTCCGGTAATCGTGCAGTCCTTCTGGGGGCACCTATCGTAGGTATCCCAGTTGACGCCGAGACTGTCAAAAGTCGTTCCATCCTGCAATACGCCGGACACGTAGAAGTAGTCCAGATTGACTTCCTCACCGGGGTAAATAACGCGCCAGTCCTCGTACGACTGCCCAAGCGTCACGCCATTCTCGCTATAGTTATTGACGCCCTTGACCTCACTGCACACCGCGATCGCGTTGACCTTCGCCAGCGAGCCAGTGATAGTACCGGTAATTTCGTACTCGCCAGGCTTGCCGTCCAGCAGTTCTTGAGGAAACTCATCCCAGCTATAAGGCTGCCCCGACGAATACTGGGGATAGAACGAGCTGCCATCCGACAAATACAGCGTGGATGTGTAGCGCGGAGCCAGAAGTCCGGCGCCGGGAACATAAGCAATCTTGCCGATGTTGCTGTCCTCGAGATCGCAGACGTTGACCGTCGCCGTAGCCGGAATGTTAGAGCCGGTAAAATATCCGCTAACCGTAATCTGGCCAAGGTTCTTTAGGGCGTCCTGACTAATCGTCGACCACTGAACGGGGAAATTGCCTCGCGAGCCATTCCACATCGTGGCCTCGATTGAACCCGGCATATTAGGCTGGCAACCGATAAGCGTGCTTGTCGATGTCGAGGAAGGCATCTGCAGGGCGCGGACGGAGATGGTCGCCGTGACTCGGTTGCTGTCACCCAGCTCCACCTGAGTAGACGATGAAGATGAGGTATTGGTCCAATACGACAGCGAACCGGAAAGCTTAAACGACCCCTCACTTGCCACCTGCGTGTCCAAAATAGGGTCCCACGCAATGTTGCACTGCTTCTTTGTACCGTCGGTGAATGCAACCTCAACGCTGTAGGGAAGACCGCCGCCCGTTGTAGGACGTACGCCGACGGGCGTGTTAACGGGAGCAAGAGCGTCGATAGAGGCAACTTCTTTGACCTCGACCTGAGCAGTTACCTTTAGGCCATTAGCGGCTGAAGATTCGTTATATGTCACAAGCGTGCCCGTGACCGTATAGGTGCCTGCCTTTTGGAATTGAGACACGTCGGCGTTGTCCCAGTTAACCTGATAACCTTGGGTGTATGTAGTGTTATTTGACTGCGTAAACGGGAAATAGACATACGTGCTAAGAGGAGAAATGTCGCCGACCACGCGCTCGAACCTCAGAGAATTAAGATCGAGTACGTCCTTAGGATCTTTGACGGTAACGGTGCAGGTAACCTCACGGTAATCAAAACCGTTTAGTTTACCTTTAACCGTAAACGAGCCCACCTTAGAGTAAAGCGACGCGTCGAAAGAATCCCAAGACACCGGGATCTGCTCGGTGGCCCCGCTATCAAAGACAACCGAAGCAGAATACGGCAGAGACGGGACCTCACCAGTTAGGGTCGTACACGTCAACTCGGTCTGGACGCTCTTAACAGAGCGGACTGCGACCGTGCACTGTGCGAGCATAGAGGGATAGCTCTTCAAATGTCCCTCGACAACAAAGGTTCCTTCCTTTTGGTACTGATCAGCCGAGATCTCATTCCACTCAACAGGGCATGTATAAGATTGACCATTTGAATAATTGACCGAAATGCTGGACGGAAGCGCGGGAGCAATACCAGCTGCACCCATGAGCCATTACTGGTTGAACGGGGAACGTAAACCTTAAGTACACCGCTCACTTCGTACGGCTCCGCGAGCGTGATCCAGTTGTTGTTCACGCTAACGCCGGTAATCTGTCCGGTAATGGGGACTTCGGATTCCTCCGTCGCCGTATCAAATGCCGTCTGCGACTTTTCGTCCCAATCAACATACGCCGAGGTCTCGGTGCCATCCGACAGCTTTACCTTAACGCTCGAAGATTGGATCTGGCCGTAGTAATCGGCACCGACATATTTTTCCAGAATCGGGTTGGCGTCGATCGACTCGACCGTAATGCCACTTTCGTTGCTCGTCTCTGTGACATCAGGGGCGTTTACTGCCGCCGGATCTACCACTGCCGGGTCCGCCGTAACAGCTTCGACAACCACGCGCTGCTTGACCGTCTGCGTGGTGCCGTCGACGGTACCCTCAAACTCATACGAGCCGGCAGGCAGCTGCGCCAAGGTTGCCGGAGCATCGGCGCCGTTCAGCTTCCAGATGACGTTTTCCTGCTTGGTGGTACCGCTCTCGTAGGTTGCCGTTACAGTTTGGGGCAGCGTGGCGTCGGATCCCTCGGCAACATGTAGCTCGTTCAGGCTGGCAAAAGAGGCGATCTTGTCTTCACTCTGGTCTTGCGAGGTTGCCTGACCGGTGTCCGCAGACGTGGCAGCCGCACCCGTCGCATCGCTTTGCTCGGCAACGACTTGGGTAGTATCACCCTGCATCATCTCGGCGAACGCCTGCGGCGGCACCGAGCCGACCGTCATCGTCAGAGCCAAACCCGCGGTAATGGCCGCGTTGACATGCCTTCTGTTCATGTTTCCTCCCGACACGCTCAACGGACCAAACAGCACTGGTCCGATTGGCAAGTTAAGTTGAGCGTATCCTTCGCCGATGGAGGTTTGCAATATGCTACAGGTTAAGCGGCATAAATGGCTTCGTAAACGGGCACCCCAGGGCAGCTAATTTGAGTTGCGGTGATATACGGACTGTTTGAGGCCTCTGGCTTGTAAAACAGTCCGTATTTCACCGCAACTGATGAGGGGATGGGTTAGCGGAGCAGACCGGCTACTTCGCCGGCTAGGGTGATGGTGCCGGCAGCTACGAAAGGCTCGTCTGCGGCATCGAAGGCCGCGAGGGCCTCGGACACGCTGGGGTACACGCCAACAAGCTTGTCAGCGTCCACAAGTGCGGCGAGCTCCTCCGCCGGCAGGGCGCGATCGGAATCGGTCTGGGTCACGACCACGCGCGGGAAAGCCGGGATCAGCACGTCGACGATGCCCGCCACGTCCTTGTCGGCCAGCGCGGCGCACAGCAGCGTGGGGCGATTCTCCACGCACGGATCAATCTCGTCCAGCGCGCTCACAAAGTTCTCGCAGCTCTGGGGGTTATGACAGGCGTCAATCAGCTTAAGCGGATCGGTCCCCAGCACGTCAAAACGACCCGGTGTGGGGCAACCCATAAGCGATGCATCCAGCGCATCGTGGTCGAGCTCGCGACCCAGATACCCCTCGCAAAGCATAATCGCGCACGCGGCATTCTGCGGCTGATAGGCCGGCTTGACCATGCTCGACGTATAGATCGCACGTGGCGTGGTGCAGCTAAACTCAACCGTGTCGCCCACATGCACCGGCACCTTAGTCGTGGCATGCCTCACCACGAGCGGCACAATGCCGCACTCTCGACAACGGGCATCCATCACGCGCTGAACGCTCGCCTCATGCGTGCCCTCGCCCAGCACAACCAGGCGTCCGGGCTTAATGACCGCAGCCTTCTCCCCCGCAATGGCCTCGAGCGTATCGCCCAAAATACGTGTGTGATCGAGCCCAATGCCTGTAATGGCCACGGCGACAGGATCGGTCGCACTCGTAGCATCCCAGCGTCCGCCCATGCCGACCTCAAGCACGGCCACGTCCACGCAAGCCTCGGCAAACACCACCAGTGCAGCAGCCGTCAGCAGGTCAAACGGCGTGATGGTATAGGCGCGCTCCCCCGCCGCCACACGACGAGCATTCACACGATGGCCCGCCTCAACAGCGGCCGAAACGCCACGGGCAAACGCCTCATCGCTCACAACGCGCCCGTCAACCTCCATGCGCTCGGGATAGCGCACCAGCTGAGGCGACGTATACAGCGCGGTCTTGAGCCCCTCTCCGCGAAGAATAGCAGCCGAAAAACGCGTGGTCGAAGTCTTGCCATTAGTACCGGCAACCTGAATGCAATCGAAATACTCGTCCGGACGCCCCAGCTCATCGAGCATATCGACAACCGTCTCAAGCAGAGGCCCAGCATCCCCAGAAATCCGCCCCGTATCAGCAGCAAGCCCCACAGCCTCACCAAACGAAAGCAACTCAAACGAGAAAGGAACGACATACGACCCAGAACGCTTAGCCATAACTCAAAGTCCCCCATAACAGAAAAAGAGGCCCACCAAAAAGAATGAGCCCCTCGCGTTCAAAAAATCAGCCAAACACCGCTTTGCAGCGACCTCAAGGCCACAACCCAGTGGCCCTAACATTCCGGGCGCAGACAACCACGTAAACGAACTAGGAGCGGCCCGACGCTTTGCTCGATACAAGTTCCGCACGCAAAGGACAGCACTTAATGTGCTGTCCGTCTTGCGCAGGACTGTCCGCAGTAGCGAGCAAAGCGTCGGGACGCGCCCCTCAGTAAGAACTACGAGAAGTCTGCAACCTGAGCAGTCAGCGCCGCCAAGATCTCCTTGAGCTCAGCTGCACGGTCCCTCTTCTTCTGGACCACCGCGGGCGCGGCCTTGGCCACAAAGCCCTCGTTGGCCAGCGTCTTCTCGCAGCCGGCAAGCTCCTTCTGCGCAGCGGCGATCTCCTTCTCCAGGCGTGCCTTCTCGGCCGAAAGGTCGACCTTGCCCTCGAGCACCACAAAGACCTCAACGCCGCTGTCGACCACGGCGATGCTCGCGGCCGGCTTCTCAACATCGGTACCCATGACCAGAGAAGCGGTGTTGGCCAGCGGCTCAATGGTCGAACGCAGGCTCTCGAGCTTCTCGATATCCTCGGCACCGGCGCGCACGACCACGTCGAGTTCGGCCTTGGGGCTCAAGCGATAACGCGAACGCGTGGCACGGGCGGCGGAAACGACGGCGCGGCACAGCTCAAACGCGCGCTCGGCGTCCTCGTCAACATACTTAGCGTAGTCGGCGGGCTCGGGCCACTTGGCAATCATGAGCGCCTCGGCGCGGTCAACGTTACCCTCGGCATCCAGGTCGAGCACGCTCGCCGGCATGTTGTCCCAGATCTCCTCGGTGACAAACGGCATGAGCGGGTGCATCAGGCGAATGGAGGTATCGAGCACAAAGATCAGGTTGCGCTGAGCCTGCAGACGGCCCTCGCCCTTCAGGCGGGCCTTGGTGACCTCGACGTACCAGTCGCAGACCTCGTTCCAGAAGAACTGCTGCACGCCGCGAGCCATGTCGCCAAAGGTGTAGTTCTCAATACCCTCGGTGACCATCTTGACGGCCTTGGCCAGGCGGCTGAACATCCAAGCGTCGGCCGGCGTCTCAACGACGGGCTCGCCGGGCGTGTAGCCCTCCATGTTCATGAGCAGGAAGCGGCTGGCGTTCCAGATCTTGGTGACAAAGCTCTTGGCCTGGTCGGTACGCGGGCTGTCGATAAGCTTCTTGGTCTTCTTGTCGATGTTCGCGTCGAACTTGACGTCCTGATTGTTGGTGCACAGCGTGAGCAAGTTGAAGCGCATGGCGTCGGCGCCGTACATGCCAATGAGGTCCATGGGGTCAACGCCGTTGCCCTTGGACTTGGACATGCGGCTGCCGTCCTTGGCCAGAATCGTCGGGTAGATGACGACGTCCTTAAACGGCACCTCGTCCAGGAAGTACAGCGAGCTCATGACCATGCGGGCGACCCACAGCGCGATGATATCGCGCGCGGTAACGAGCGCCGTCGTGGGGTGAT
>USIL01000079.1:0-6476 GCA_900554655.1 uncultured Collinsella sp. | reverse complement strand
TGTTCGTCAAAGGCGATGCCGATGATTTGGCATGCGGGTGAGAGCATGGGCAGGTAGCGGTCGTAGCAACCGCCGCCGTAGCCCAGGCGCGCGCCGGTTTGATCGAAGGCCACGAGCGGCACAACAATCATGTCGAGTGCTTCGGCAGGCACGATGGGGAAGCGGTCGCTGTCGATGTCCGTGGCCGCGAAGGCCCGCGCGGGGTGGGCGATAAACGGAGCCGCGGACGCATCCTCGGCGGCAACTGCTCGCATGCACATGCGCTGGCCACAAGCTGCGGCATCAATTGCCGAGAGCATGCACGGATAGGCCACGCGCCAGCCGCGCGCGGCGACCGCAGCGGCAAACGCGGCAGGGTTGACCTCGGAACCCATCGCGGCATAGCTGGCAACGGTGTGCGGCGCCGCGGCATCCGAGCGATCCAACAGCTCAACCAGCCGCGCACAGATATCAGCAGACTTCGCCGCCTGCAAGTCCAAATCAAGAGCATCGCGCCGAGCAATCACCGCCCGCCGCAACTCAGCCTTGTCCATCCTAGCCCCCTCTCCCAAACCTACCAAAAAGGGACAGGTTTATTTTGGCAGGTTTTATCTGGGCAAACGTCGAAGCCGCCGCAAAGGCGCCCTTTGTGGCGGCTTCGACTCGACGTTGGCTTCACAGCGCCGCAGCGATTGCTTCAGTCACAAACTTATTGAGTGACTCACCCTTCTTTGCCGCCGCCAGCGCTGCTTGCTTGTGGAGCTCAGAGCCCGTTCTTACGTTGAACGAGCCCTTAAAAGCCCGCTCGGGTTCCTTGCCCTTCTCGGCGCAAAACTCAAGGTAATCGTCGACGGCGTCGTGGAAGCATTGCTCCACTTCTTCAGCCGTGGAGCCTTCAAATACGATTGCGTCCCTAATGCCGGCGACCATACCTGTTAGCACATGCTGTTCGGCATCGAACTCGACCGGGGCGAAATAACCCTTGTATGCCAAAACGTTACTCATGACTACCTCCGACATCTTGCAGAAAGCGAACGATGTTTCGAATGGTCCCCGCTGTCAATTCGTCAGATGGATGAGGCGCGTGCATTACGAACATCCTGCCATCTGATGGCCTGTAGAAGCGAACGCGCGATCCGGATGTCTTGCCTTTGCTGTCCATTTCAAAGCCATATGAAGCCATAACTTTAAGAAAGTCAGCGAATCTATACGTTGAAGGACAGCTAAGCAGCTGGGCGATGAGTTTATCGGATCGAGTCATCCCGCCTCACATTCTGCAACTATATTCTAGTTGCAATTTCAGTTCGATGCAAGCACCTCTACTATAGAACATGTGTGCGTATAGAACAAGTGTTCGAATCACAACTGAGGAAGGAGACAGGCACCTTTGTGGTGGTCTGTGCTGTGGAGTGGGCGTCTGTGGCGGTTTGTCTCAATCTGTAACAGTAACTCGGCAAAATTGGACCTAGATGTTACAGATTGAGACAAACCGCCGCGGTGGGCTGCGCCGCCCCGCTCAAACCGCAGAAAAAAGGTAGATTTTTAGGCATGTCCCAAAAATCTACCTTTGTGCATTAAGCCAGCAGGTCGATGACGTTAAAGCCGGCGTTGCTCTTTGCGATGACGTCGCGGCCGCCAAAGACGCAGCTGGGCGACTCGGCTGCGATGCGCGTCACGTCGGTGCCGAGCGAGCGCAGCTCACCGGGCGTGGCGGCGAGCATCTGGGCGCGGCGCTCCTCGCGTGCATGCGGGTCAAGCCCGGCCAGGTAGGTCGTGTTGCGGCGCTTGGTGAGCGCGTACGGCTTCACCGGCGCGTCCATGCCGCTCACGCAGCTCACGATAAAGCCCTCAAAGGCGGCCTCGTCGGGCTCAAAGCTGCCAAGCCATGCACCCGCGCGCTCCACGCGCTCAATCGAGGGGTCGATTGCCGGGTCGCGGTAGGTGTAGAACGCCGCCTGACGCTCGCCGGCTGCGCGGAATCCGCAACCGTACGCACCACCCTTCACGCGGATCTCGTTCCACAGGTAGTCGTAGGAGAGCGCGTTGGCAGCCACGGCCCAAGCGCCTGTCACGTCGAGCCCCAAGCGACGCGGATCGCACGCACGCGCGGCAAAGCAGATGTCGCTGGGGATCACGAAAGCCTCGTGGTGGTCGCACGGCGCCGGCACCACGAGCGCGTTGCGGCCGGCACCATCGCCCGCGCCAAGCCCCAGGTTGCCCGCGGCATCCCAGTACGCGTCAAAGTCCTCATCGCTGCCGGTAAAGCTCGCCATGCAGCCATCGGCCACAAAGATGCGGCCTGCCAGCTCGGCAAGCTTGGCGCGCAGGTCGTCCAGACGCTCGTCAAAGTGTTCGAGCAGATTGCGAAGGAACAGGTAGAAGTTCACGCCCGAAAGCTGCTCGCGCACCACGGCCGAAGGCGAGCTGTAGCTCATCGCGCGACCGAGCGCCGCCGAGTGGCCGTTGTTGATAAAGCCCTGCTCAAGCCCAATGCGAATCTGCGTGAGCACGTCGCGCACGCGGTCGGCGTCGGCATCGAGCAAAAGCGTGCTCGACCACACCTCGTGCGGCAGACTCGCCAGCGCATCGATCTTCTCGGACAGGGCGCCGGCGCTCACCAGCAGGTAGGGGCGCACGCCGTCCACTTCGGGCTGCGTCATGACTTCGGTCGTAAAGCTCAAAAAGCCTAGCTTGCCAGCGAGCAAGTTGTCGAGTTCCTCGGCCGAGTGCTCGCGCGTGGGCAGCTGCTTAAGCAGGCGGCAGAGCAGCGTCACGTAGGGCAGGTCCTCAAACGCGACGCAGCTCAGGTCGAAATACTGCATGGCGTAGGCCAGGCGGTTGGTAGGGATGTCGTGGCGCAGACAGACGATGGGCGCGGTCGTGTCCACGACCAGCGGCGGTTCGGGGCGCGCCTCGCCAATGTCGGACACGCGCAGGCGCGGCAGCGTGGCCTTGTCCTCGGGCGTGTCCTCGGCTTCCTGCGCGGCACGCAGCGCGGCCGTGCGCTCGACCACGTCGACCAGCTCGGAATCGGTCATGGCGTCGCGCTTGGCTGCCAGCTCGATGGCCTCGGCACCCTCCGAACCCTCGGCGGCGTCCACCGGCACCAGCTCGACGAGCGCCATGTGGTCGTTCTCCAGCACCAGCTCGCGCAGCAGGTCCTCAAAATAGCTGCCGTCCAGCTCGCTACGCAGCTCCTCGTACACCGGGCCGTACTTGAGCGCCAGCGTCGCGGCGTCGTCATCGTAGAGCCAGGTGCTCAGCGCGTCGCACGCAATGGCCACGCCGTCGGCGATACCGTAGTCGCGCTGGCGCAGGTCGTATTCGTTGCTGCTGATGATGGCTTCCAGGCGCTCGCGCGGAACGCCATGCTCGCATAGGTCGCGGCAGGCGTCCTGGAACACGCGGCGCAGCTCGCGCGCCACGCCGGGCTGTGCGTTTTGCAGCATGATGAGCTCGTAGGGCTGCAGGCTCTCGGCCGCGGTGTAGCTCACCACGTTGCCGCCCAGGCCGGCGGCCAGAATGGCCTTCTTAACCGGCGCTTCGTTGGAGCCCAGCAGCGCCTCGAACAGGATGTCCGCCGCGATCGTGCGCTTGCGATCGAGCGCGCTGCCCAGCACCAGGCCCAGGCCCACCAGGGCGTTCTCGGGTGTGGTGGCCATCTCGACGCGCTTGTACTCGCAGGTCACGGGCGCCTGCACGTCCAGCGGATTGGGCGCCAGCGCGGACGGGTCCTCGCCGGCGGCGACGGCAGCGTCCATGCGGCGGCTCGCGGCACTCGGCTGCGACAGATAGCGCTCGTCCAAAAAGGCCAGTGCGCGGTCCACGTCCAGGTCGCCGTAGAGCGTGATGTAGGAGTTGGAAGGGTTGTAGTGGCGTGCGTGCGTGTCCAGGAACTGCTCGTAGGTGAGCGCCGGGATCACGCGCGGGTCGCCGCCGCTCTCGTGCGCATAGGCGGTGTCGGGATAGAGCGCGGCGTTGACGGCGTCGTCCAGCACGCTCATGGGGTCGGACAGCGCGCCCTTCATCTCGTTGAACACCACGCCGTTATAGCGCAGCGTGCCCTCGCGCAGGCTCGCGGAGCTGTCGCCGCCCTCGCCCTCGACGCTCTCCGGTAGGTCCAGCTCGTAGTGCCAGCCTTCCTGCTCAAAAATGGTGGGTTTGGTATAGATGGCCGGGTTGAACACCGCGTCCAGGTACACGTCCATCAGGTTGTACAGATCCTGCTCGTTGGTGGTGGCAACGGGGTAGATGGTCTTGTCGGGGTAGGTCATGGCGTTGAGGAACGTCTGCATGGAGCTCTTGATCAGGTCGACAAACGGCTCCTTGACGGGGAATTTGGCCGATCCGCACAGCACCGAGTGCTCAAGAATATGGAACACGCCGGTGGAATCGGCCGGCGGCGTCTTAAAGCCAATGGCAAAGGCCTTGTTTTCGTCGTCGCACGCCAGGTACAGCAGGCGAGCGCCCGAGACGGTGTGGCGAAGCACATAGGCGTCCGAGTCGAGCTCGGGCACGGTCTCGCAGCGCTCGACGGCAAAGCCATGGCAGGTGGTGCCGGGCACCAGCAGCGCGGCGGCAGCGGCGCGCGGGTCGGTTGAGGTGGTGGGCATATGCAGTCTCCTTTGACGCCCCAGCGGGGGCGAATCGAGTCGAATCCTCGAGAGTATACCCATATGGGGCCGCGACCCTGCGGCGAACTGGAGACGATGCCAGCGGATTGGGCGAAGGGCTCGCGTGCCCGCCGCACGAGCGTGGAAAATTGGACACTCGCCAAACGAGAGTGGATATTCGGACGGACGAGCGAGGATTTCCGGATACCTATCGAACGAGAGTGGATATTTGGACGGAATTTGCCGCAAAAGCCCCAAAAACCGTCCAAATATCCACTCTCGATATCCGACCGTCCGAAAATCCTCGCTCGTCCATCACTCGCGTATCTCTCGTCCCTCATTCGTCTCTAATATGAGAGATGACAGGAAGATGAGAGAAAAATATGAGAGATAACTGAGCAGCAAAGAGACAGGCAATCATGGTATTGTCTCAATACCAATTGTTCTACCAGCAAAAATATGTATAAATGAAGCAAATGGTAGACATTCCATCTCTCATCTATCTCTCTATCTCTAAGCCGAGAGATAGAGAGATAGATGAGAGATAATTTCGAGAGATAACTGAGAGACGAGGGAAATCTATCCGCGGCATTCTCCGCAGGACCGAGCGAAAGGACGTGCAGATGAACGAAAACGAGCTGACCGGTCTGCTTGAGTCTTTAAGGCGTATGGGCTCGGATGATCTTAACGTCGAAGTGAAGGAGAGCGCCACGACGCTTTCCCGCGATGTGTGGGAAACGGTGAGCGCATTCGCGAACACTGCCGGCGGAATCATCGTGCTCGGAGTGAGTGAGCGCGCAGGTTTTGTCCCGGTTGAGAACTTCGAGACCGAGAAAGTGCTCAACCAATTTGTGTCAGGCATGGGTGATGCGGGCGGTCGAGGAAAGCTGGCCAATCCGCCTAAATACACGATCGAGCGAGTGGAGCTTCAGGACGTCATCGTTCTCGTCATTACGATTGAGGAGCTCGATCCGTCGAGCAAGCCCTGCTATGTCATAGAGCGGGGCGCCCAGGGCGGCAGCTACAAGCGCATCGATGACAAAGATGTGCCGCTTTCATCGACCGAGGTGCTCGCATTGGCGTCATACGGTCGAGCGACTCCGAGCGATCGGGACGCGGTGGCGGGTGCGGGCGCGGACAATCTCGACGAGACGCTGGTCGACCGTACGATAGATCGGGCTTTCTCGTTGACGCCCCGGGCAATGCGCGGCGCGCCGGACAAACAAACGAAGCTGGAGCGCCTAAATATCCTTGATTCCCAGGGCAATGTCACCAAGGCTGGACTCCTAGTTGTGGGCACCTACCCTCAGCAGTTCTATCCCAAGCTCTTCATTGACGTGGCTGTCCATGCGGGAACTCAGAGGGGCATGGCGGGGTCGCTGAGGTTCATGGACCGCACAATCTGTGAGGGAACGTTGGGCGAGATGATCTCGGATGCCGTCGCAGCCGTCGCCAAGAATTTGCGGCGAACCTCGACCGTCCAAGGCGTCTCGCGTGTCGACTCGCTTGAGATTCCCGAGGAGGTTCTGCGCGAGGCAATCGCCAACGCCGTAATCCATCGAGAATACGGGGATCGGTTCTGTGGACAATCGATTGCCGTCGACGTCTTTGATGATCGTGTCGAGGTGACAAATCCTGGCGGCCTTTACGGGGGAAAGACTCGCGAGAACTTGTTTGACGGCAGCTCCCGATGCCGTAACGCGACGCTTGTGAAGCTCATGTCGATTGTCCCGCTGCCGGATGGCGCAGGTTCGCCGGCTGAGGGCAATGGCTCGGGCATCCCGATGATGATCGATGCCATGCGCGCGCATGGTCTGGCCGGGCCCCTGTTCTGCCCGGGATTCGATCGGTTCAAGGTCGTACTTTACCGTTCAAAGATCGAGC
>USIL01000078.1:0-6478 GCA_900554655.1 uncultured Collinsella sp. | reverse complement strand
CCGTCGGGATCGAGCTGGAGCTTGAGCCGCGCCGACTCGACCATGGCCTCGTGACCGTACATCGTCTCCAAAAAGCCCGCCTTGATCTTGCCGACGCCATGCTCGGCAGAAACGGCACCGCCCATGGCCGTGACCTCGGAAGCCCACTGGGCAAAGAGTTCTCCGCCGCGGCGGTAATCCTGCGCATCGCACGGCAGAATGTTCACATGCAGATGGTTGTTACCGATGTGCCCCCAGGCGGCAGATTCAAGCCCACTTTCGGACAACGTACGGCGATAAAGGGCGATGACATCGGCCAAGCGTGCGTTGGGCACCGACATGTCCGACCCCAGTTTGGTGATGGTGGGATCCGTGCGGCGACGCTCGTCGATAAGCATGTTGACGCTCTCGGGCACCGCGTGGCGGAAGAACCGCTGGCACTCGCGATCGACCTCGGTGCGCGCGACCCATGTCGCATCGTCGCGGCCGCCCGCAAGCTCTAGTACCCACCCCAAGTGATACAGCTCCTCAGTCGCCTGGGCCTCGTCATCGCAGTCGAGCTCCACGTAAACACAGACCTTGGCCTCTTTGTCGAGCGCCGGCAGCGAGGCAAACGCCGTCGACTGCTCGCGCTGGCGACGCAGGATATCCAGAGCACCAGCATCGAAATACTCAATAGCGGCGGCATGGGACAGCACGGGACGCACGGAATCGGTAAAGGACACGGCCTTGTCTTCGCTATCGAAAAAGCAGCTCACACCCCAAACGACCGCAGGTGCCGCTTGCAGGGCAATCTCGAGCTCAGTGATAACGCCGAGCGTGCCACAAGCGCCGATAAAGAGGTCGATGGCGTCCATTTCGTCCGCAACGAAATAGCCTGAGGCATTTTTTGTCTTGGGCATGGTATAGCCGGGAAGATCGAGCTCGAGCGTACGGCCCGCTGCCGTCACGAGCGACAGGTGACGGTCCTGGGCAAAAACCTCGCCGCGCTGAAGCTCAAGCAAATCGCCATCAGCCAGCGCGACGTGGAGTCCCGTGATATGTGGGCGCATGGGACCATAGGCGTAGCTGCGGGCACCAGAGGCGTTACATGCCGCCATGCCGCCCAGACAGGCAGACGTCTCGGTGGGATCGGTGGGAAAGAACTGCTCGGGGGCATCTTGAAACTCATCGTAGGCCTTAAGCGATGCCTGCTCCCAGCCAGCGGCCGGCAGTACCTTCTTGCCCAGCTGCTTGCGCAGCTCCGAGAGCACAACGCCCGGCTCCACGCGCAGCAGAAATTGGCCTTGTTCATCGCGGCGAAGGCCCAAATAGCGATTCATACGGGAAGTATTGAGGATATGCCCGCCGTGGGGCACGGCACCGGCGGCAAGGCCGGTTCGGGCGCCCTGAACCGTTACCGGGACACGCTCGGCATGGAGCTTTTCCAAAATGGCACGGACCTCGTCTTCCGTTGTCGGAAACGAGATGCTCGAGGCCTCGCCCGATGCGCGAGACTCATCGCGACCATACTCTTCGAACTCGTCGGTGAAGGGTTTGATGGTTACAGACACGCGAACTCCCCCTTTAGCTAACTACAGTGTTTGCAGGGAGATGTTACCGCATCGTTTCGTCGACGTGTTCGAGACCGTCTCCATAATTGGCGATTTTTACGTTCGTGCAATTCGGCGAGCGGCTGGATTTCCTCGGCAGACGATGCTTTTAACACATATGGCCCCGCCGTCACTGACCGCGCGATTGCCGCTCGAAAAAAGTTGGAGTATTTTTTGCCGCCTTTTACCTGCGGAGACGCCAATCCGTCAAGCATTTGGTCAGCAATTGGTCAAGTAACGGCTGATACGGTCGGCATCGACAGCCAAAACCGACAGAAGTTTTGGCCCCAGAAGCAGGGAGGTTCCCATGGCATATTACTGGCCCCAGTACGGCATCGCCATCGAAGTCGACGACGATCCCCATCTCCTGCCTTTCGACGAAGAGGCATTCCCCGATACGACGGTCTACCACGTTACCACCGATGTGATCTGCGACCCCGAGTCGTTCTCGGCGCTCGCCCACCGCATCGCGCATATCCACGACATCGAGCTCCCTCCCGACTTCGACGAGCTTGTCTACTCACGCCGCCTGATGCTTCACATGCTCTTTGGAGCGAACCCGTCCACCTTTGCGCGCATCTATACCGCCAAGGATGCCGCATGAGCGCGAAGAAGCCACCCCACTTTGCAGGCCTGGGTCGTCGCAAGAAGCTCATCGTTGCCTGCTTGGCCATCGTCTGTGCCCTTGTCGCCGTAGGACTATACGCTTGGCAGTCGCAGCCCGTACCCGAGGCGGGCGCTTCGGTTACGACGGCCGAGGGCAAAACGCGTCAGGAAATCCAAGATGAGCTCGACGCCATAGTCCGCGACAACATGATGACGATTTCGGTCGCACCGGTCGCTCAGCTGCAGGAGGACGGCAAGCTGCGCGTCAACGTGCAAAACGTCCAAGACAATAAATTTCCCCAGCGATTCCGCGTCATCCAAAACGACGAGACCATGTACGAATCCGGTGTGGTCGAGACCGGCAAGACAATCGAAACGTGCCCCGCCGGCGACATCAAAGAAGGCGAGGCGTACATCGAGATCCAGGCACTCGATGCCAAGACCCTCGACAGCCACGGCAATCCGACACGTGTCAAGGTGCGGGTTGAGCAAACCGAGAACTAGCTTTTCCGGTCGACGCGACACCGCACGCAATTCACCAGCATTCGTCCAATCATCGCGGGGACGGCCCGCGGCGAATAGAAAGGAACGACCATGGACATCACCAGGAACATGAACGGAGCCAGAGCGCTCGTCGTGGGCGCAGGGCTCGCGCTCGCGCTCGCAATGGGCGCCGTCCCGACGCCAGCTATGGCAGCCGGGCGCGTTGGAACCACGAAAGTAATGGTCAGGACCGAGATCGACAACGTTGAGTTCAAAGTTCCGACGGTTATTCCCTTCGTCGCCAAGGCCGACGGCACGCTTCAGGGCCCCTCAGAAGACGCGACCACCATCGACAATCATTCGGCCTACGGCATCCATGTCACCAACATGAAGATCGACGCCATGAACACCTGGACCATTGCCGCCGACGCCAAGGCCGGAACCGCGCAGAACTCCATCGACTTTAAGGTCGGCCCCGACGGCGCGCTCCAGAACGCCAGCGCCGCCGCGCAAGGGACGGGCCTCGATCTTTCCAAGAATGCAGCCTTCGACATGGGCTACCAGGGCATTGCCGGCGGCACGGACAAAATCAAGCTCAAGACAAGCGGAAACGTCGCCCGCGTCACGCGCGACATCTTCCGCGTAACCGGCGAAGGCGATCAGGTTGCGACGATCACCTGGACGGTCGAGCCCGGTGCGCACACGGCATAAGGCCGTCGCCCTGGCCGCCGCCGTCAGCATCCTAGCGTTTGGGCCAGCCATGGCCTTTGCCCAGCAAGAACAGGCGCAGGCCGCCACGCAAGTGACGGTCGACCTCTCGGAGCTCGACCGCGGCGACCGCGAGGAACCGTTGGCGCAGACAGGCGACAGACGATGGCTCTTGGCAGCAGGCGCCACAGCAGCAGGCGCGGGAACCGCCGGCCTCGGTCTGCACATCAAACGCAGCCAGAAACAAAACACGGACAGGCCGCACTAAATTAGCTAAGGAGACCCCATGGCATCGAAGAACCTTTTGCCCGTCGTCGCACTCTGCGGCGCGCTCGCAACCGGAACGCCTGTCGCCGCTTGGGCGACTCCCGTCATGGCAGACTCCTTACCAGTAGCCCTAAGTTCCGCACCAAATCCGTCGAGCGCCATTGCGTGCGAGCGTTTTTCGATCGCACAGGCCGTGATCTCAACCTCGGGATGCCTTCGTCGTAATACGGACGGCTCGATAGTCGTGGATATCAAGCGTTCGAACAAGGCAAACGGCTCCCAGGCGGGGTGCGCCGTCTGCACGTGGCGCTCGGTTGTGCTCGATGCAGATGGCGATCCATGCAATTTAGAGCTGCGCATCGACATCGCTTCGGTCGATGACCCGGCGAACGGAGCGAAGGTCGCCTTCGACGGTGCGTTTTTCGAGAAAGGAGGCGGTATATGTCTTGGCTGCGCCGCCGCGAATGCAGACGATGCGCAGCCCACCCTCTCATTCACGGCATCGTTGCGGCTGACCAAAGCCGGTACCGATGTTATCGCGGCGGGAGAAGCGTCCCTGCTGTTCTACGCCGTCAGCACCAAAGACACAGACGCTCATTTCGAGAAGCCAGCCGGATCACTCAGCCTTACACGAGGGATAGAGGCAGGCCCTATTGAAATCGATGCCCACGCGCAAAGCAGGCAACGCATTCTTGCCGACCCGGCGCTTCTCGAAATGGAGTGGAACGGATCCGGAGCCATCGGAATTCTCCCCTCCGCGCTTGACGCCAAGACGCTCCCCTCAAACGACGAACCCATCAACGCAACCATACAAGAAGAGAGCGCGGATAAAGAAGCAGGTGCGGGCGACACGCCGTCGCCGACAAACAGCGTCCCAGCTTCTCTCGAAGCGCCGAATGAGCCCGCTGCCGATCCAAACGATCCCGAGCTCGCGGACAGTCTGGGGCTTGCTGATCCTCAAGAGATCGATGAAGGTAACTGCTGCGTGCTTGCCGCGCTCGACCACACAGAGGTCATCGACGCTGCGAACATCGAAGTTGCCGCCGCCAATCAGCCCGTCCGCAAGTCGGCTATCATCGCATTTCCTGAATCCATCGAAGTCGTCTTTTTGCCATCGGGCGAGGTCGTGGCCCCAACACTGCTCACCTTGTTGGGCGCCAAGAATACTCGAAACGAAATTAAAAAGGTCACAGTTGTCGACCCTGCAACCACCGCCAAGCTGCGTCTATACGCCGTTGCTCCAGACGGAGGCAAGACCTTGGAATTCGATGGCGACACACTCCTGGCCTGGCGACGTCTGGACATTATGCAAGACGTCTCGTATCAGATCGAACTCGAAGGGTTTGATCGTGCCCGCGATGCCAATATCATCGCCGCGGCTATTGAATTCCCGCAGCGGCTTATGACACTGCGCTTTGAATACTATCCCTATGTCCCGACAACCACCTGAGGCTTAAATGCTGCGCATCATTCCTAACACCACTTATATAACGTATTAGATGAGTCGCGATGTGCCTCGCATTTCGTTCTGCTACGATTGCCACGTTGGCATCAATACAGGAGGGCTCATGCCGGGCTTGGGAACAATCATCAACGTTGTGCTTTTAGTTGCGGGCGGTCTTTTGGGATTAGCGGGCGGCCGCTTCATTACACCGCGCATCCAAGACACGCTCATGAAAGCATCGGGGCTGTGCGTCCTGTTTATCGGCCTTGGCGGCACCATGCAAAAGATGCTCCTTATCGATGGGAAGGCGCTAGCGACCACCGGCACCACCATGCTCATCGTCTCGTTCGCCCTCGGCTCGCTCATCGGCGAGGCCATCAACTTGGAGGCCGCCATCGAGAACCTTGGCGAATGGCTCAAGCGCAAAACCGGCAGCGAGGGCGATAACGAGTTCACCAACGCTTTTGTCTCGACTTCACTCACCGTGTGTATCGGCGCCATGGCCATTGTGGGATCGATCCAGGACGGTCTGCTCGGTGACTGGTCAACGCTTGCCCTGAAAGGCGCATTGGACTGCATCATCGTCTGCACCATGACGGCGTCGCTTGGCCGCGGCTGCATTTTCTCCGCCCTGCCCGTCGCCGTGTTCCAGGGGACGATCACGTTGTTTGCCGGCGCGCTCTCCCCCATCATGACTACGGCAGCCCTCAACAGCCTTTCGCTCGTAGGCTCCATGCTCATCTTCTGCGTCGGCGTCAACCTCATCCGTCCTCAGACCTTCCGCACGGCCAATATGCTCCCCTCCGTCGTCATCGCCGTCATCTACGCCCTCCTGTTCTAAATCTATCAACGCAGCGGTATCTCGAACACCTGTTTGATGCTGTGCTATGATATGAGGTCACCGTGGCTGCGTTCGAGAGGAGGAGCGGTGGCCGACCAGGACATCAAGATGCTCATCGAGCGCATTATGGCCGAGGCCCGGACCCATCAGTCTGCCCGCTTCTCACATGAAGTCTATGCAGACGAGCCGATTCTCAAGACCGGCCGACAGATGCAGAACTTCCTTCCCGACCAATACCGCAAGATGCGCGAGATATCGCGCTGGCAGGATGACCCCAAAGGCGGCGCGGGTCGCTGGCTTTCGGAAGCCGAGCTTTTTTACCGTCAGGGCCTGCTGATGGCCGACTTTGAGGACGACTGCCCCTACAACGGCACCTTTAAGTCGTACTTTCCCACCTACAATGCCATGAGCGATCGACAGTTGCGCGGCTACTTTACCTGGCGTGCCCAAGTGCGTCGCGGAACCGTCGAGGAAACGTCTACATCCTTTGCCTTTCTGTATCTCTATGAGCTGATTTGCGGCATTGGCGTAGATGATCCGCTCGAAGGTTTTAACAAG
>USIL01000077.1:0-6535 GCA_900554655.1 uncultured Collinsella sp. | reverse complement strand
AAGAAGAGGGCTCAATGTCCGGGCGCATCTGTATTTCGGACATGTGTAGTGTGGTGCCACGTATCTCGCATTCGAGCAGGCAGGTACGCGACGGTCGGTCTAGGATGCTGAGGTCGATACGATACGCCGCATAGCTGTCCGTGTGCTCGACTTGCTCGGCGTTGAGGGTTGCTCCGATTGTCAAGAAAGAGCCCGGTTCGGCATCGACAATCTTGGAGTCCTTTATCTTGCCCTTGAACTCTTGGTAGAGGGACGGGCTGTTGTAGTAAATGGTTCGGGTTCCGTCGGTGCACTCATCGGTCGCTTCCCATTTGACGACGGGCTGGTCCGAGCTGGCTATCAGCAGTTCTGCTCCAAAGGCTATGGCATGGGTGATGACAACCAGCAATGCCCAGCCGACAAAGAGGTAGAGAACCACATATGCAACGGGGTGTTTTGAGCGGATGTTTTGGAGCGCGTCGGGGGCATTCATGGGGCACCTCCAAATTGCTATCTATGGCAATCAGATTATACCCCGCCGTCATGAGCGCCACCTCGAGTAGTGGCTCGGCATTTAGCCATTTAGTGGTACGCATTAAATGTCGGATTCCGGCTCTACAAGATTTAGCTTTCAATATTATGCAGATGCGAATTATTCAACTTTGCATAATCTTTGGGTGCGGCTTGCACTCCAGGACATGTATATCGACTGAGGTAGCGTGACCGCCCCGCTCGCTGGCCGCGCGCCGTGGTACGATTTTTGAGTTTGAAAGCCCCGCCGCGCTCCGGCTGCCCTTGCAGCTCGTTGCGTGGCCGCACGTAAAGGAGCCATTATGGCCGGTATGAACATGCAGCAGATGATGAAGCAGGCTCGCAAGATGCAGGAGCAGCTTGCCGCCGCGCAGGAGAACCTCAAGTCCCAGACCGTTGACGCCTCTGCCGGCGGCGGTATGGTCAAGGTTACCGTTAACGGCGAGATGGAGCTCGTCAACCTCACTATCGATCCCGATGCGCTCGATCCCGAGGACGTCGATATGCTGCAGGACATGATCATGGCTGCTGTCAACGAGGCCGTCCGCGGCGTCAACGAGCTCGCCAACAAGCAGATGGGCGCCATCACCGGCGGCCTCAACATCCCGGGCATGCCGTTCTAAGACACGCATATATATGAGTGCGAATCACAGTCTGCAAAAACTGCTCGATGAGCTGGGTCGTCTGCCGGGCATTGGTCCCAAGTCGGCTCAGCGCATCGCCTATTACCTGCTCGAGGCCGATGCCGAGGAGGCCCGCCGCCTGGCCGAGGCCATCCTGGAGGTCAAGCAGGAGGTCCACTTTTGCAGCCGTTGCTTTAACTACGCCACGGCCGACGAGTGCTCCATCTGCCAGGACCCGATGCGCGATACCACTCGCATCTGCGTGGTGGGCGAGCCGCGCGACGTCCAGGCGATTGAGCGCACGGGCAGCTACCATGGCCTGTACCATGTGCTGGGCGGCGTGATCAGCCCCATGGACAAGATCGGCCCCGAGCAGCTGCATATCCGCGAGCTGCTGGCGCGCCTGGGCCACGAGGACATCCACGAGGTCATTATCGCCACCAACCCCAACATTGAGGGCGAGACCACGGCGAGCTACCTGGCCCGTACCATCAAACCGTTGGGCGTTGAGGTATCGCGTCTTGCGAGCGGCCTTCCCGTGGGCGGCGACTTGGAGTATGCCGACGAGCTTACGCTTGGCCGCGCTATCGAGGCCCGCCGCGCGATCTAAGCGGCGTCAGCTCCGCGGCATGTCCCGTCGGCCTGCCGCACGGGGCACTCATAATTAGGCACGCGTTCATTCATTTGTTGTGCAACAAACCTGCTTTTCATCCGCTTATCGCGTGGATGGGTCCGCTCGCACCGCGTATTTGCCCATTCGTTGCGCAACCTTTTGGGTTCGCTGATACACTCAAATGTGGATATGAAAGAATGCGCCGCTTTTAAGCGGCGTGTTTTTGTTGGAGGAGAACGCATGCGGCCCGGGGGCACTCAGACAAAGCATGGCGCCGCGGTGCGCATGCGACGCCGGCTGGGCCTGGCGCCTCGGGCGTGCGTGCTGCTGTCTTGCTCGCTCGTGCTGGTCATAGCCGGTGTTTCGGCTTATGGCATGACGGTGCCGTCCATGGTGCAGGCGCATGCAGCGCGTGAATTGCATATAGGGCGCAAGGCCAAAAGCGACTTGGGAACGACAACCGGATATACGTGGGCGAGCGTGGTCTCGCACGTTGTGTTCGGTGGCGACGATGCGGACGGTTCCGAAACAGCGGACAACGAGGTTACGCTGGCAAACGGCAAGACCATCGTGCTCACCAACACCAAGGTCATTACGAAGCTTTCCAACAACAGTGTGGCTTCTGTCGTCAATAAGGCCGAGCAGCAGAAGGGGCAGGACGCCCAACAGACAGGCAAGCCCGGCGGTTCGGGTTCGTCTGGCTCCAGCTCCGATTCGTCGGGCGGCGGTTCCGGTTCGGGCTCCGCCTCTGGCGGTGGATCTTCGGGTGATGGCTCAACGGACGGCGGTACCGGCGGGGACGCGGACTCGGGTGGTCTCTCGGCTGCCGAGGAAGAGAGTGTCCACAGCTGGCTCGTGACCAAATGCAATATGCTCGATGGCTATGTCGCCCGCGCCAATAGCGTGGTGTCGACCTATAACGCCACGGGCGATACCGGACCGTGCGACACCCTGGCGAATGACATGTTTGTTATCCGTGCCGAGTTCGGTCGACAAAGGTTCTCGACCAAATCTAAGTGGTATCGGCAGTATGCCAATCTGTGGGGCTGCTATACCAACCTGTGTCAATGGGTTGGGCACTACGGCGACGACGACGTCGCGCTCAACAACTTCAACACCAATGTGGCGGCGATCGCCCTATGACGAACGACCTCGCTTCTACGGCAGCCCAGTCGCTCAACCGTGATCCCATGGTGGGCCTGCGCCTGGCGCGCGTCGACGGGTTTGAGCCGGCCGTCGCCCTGGGCACGGACGAGCTTCCCGCCTACCTGCGCCGTTTTACGATGCTGTTTGCCGATGATGCCACCATGCGCCGCGGCGGTATCGGTCGTGTGACGCGTGCCGTCAACGCGCAGGGCGAGGCCGTGGCGCTCAAGCAGCTCATCTTGCCAACGCGCGACGAATTTGATGACGATGTCGCCCACGAGGCACTGGTCACCAAGTTCAAGGCGGCGTTTCGCGAGGAATATGAATGCCATCGTGCCCTTTCGGGCCTTAAGGGCTTTCCCCGCTTATACGGGTGGGGCGAGGTCGACGGCGTGCCCGCGATTGTCATGGAGTGGGTCGAGGGCGAGACGCTCGCTCGCCTGCGCCCGCGCCTTGCCGTGGACGATGCCGGGCGCCTGTCGCCGCTCGTGGCGGCGCGCCTGGGTCGCGACCTGTTCGATCTGCTCTGCCGCATGAGCTTGGTGGGTGAGGGGTTCGTCCATCGTGATATCTCGCCCGCTAATATTATGGTGCGCACGGCGCGCCTGCCGCTCGACCGACAGCTTGCCGAAGGCACCTTCGACCTGTGCTTGATCGACTTTGGCTCGTCGCTGGCGCTCGAGCCCGCCTCTGCGGTGGCCGGCACCGGCGGCAAGGCGTCGTTTACCGAGCGCTATGCCACGTTGCGCCGCGCGACGGTGGCCTACGCCCCGCCCGAGATGCTCACCTACGATATCCCCGACCTGCGCATGCTTCGCATGTCGCCGGCGATCGATGTCTATGCAGCGGCGAGTACGGTCTACGAGCTTATTGCCGGTGTCGCGCCGTACGAAGTAGCGCCGGGTGCGTCAGGTACTTCGGGCTCGCGCAAAAAGACGCGCGATATCGCCAGCCCCTATCGCCTCAAGATGGATACGCTGCCCGATTATCCCGTCGGCGCCCACGCGCCCGGTTGTGATTTGACTCAGCTGCTTCGTCGTGAGCCCGATGTGGCGCTCGCCGCGGCCGAGCAGGCCCAGCAGCTGGGGCTTGAGCCGGATTCCGAAGAGCTACGCGATGCGCTGGCGTTTGTCGATGCCCAGCTGTTCGACGTGGTGATGGCCTGTCTGTCCAGCCATCAAAAAGATCGTCCCGAGCCGGCGGCGGTCGAGGCGGCGCTCTCGGCGTTTTGTGACCACTATACGCAAAATGTCGGTCGTTCGCTCCGCGGCGAGCCGCTCACGCCGTGCCCCATGGATGCGTCTGGCCGCGCGGTTCGTCGCGCGCTGATGGTCGGCGCGACGGTCGTCTGTGGCGTGGTTTGGGCTGTGGTCGTGGTTTCGGCCGCGCTGCTGGCGTCGGGCGCTCGCGTGACGGCGACTTTGGGATCGCTCGTGTGGTCTGGGTCGCTACCGGGTATTATTGCCGCACTGGCGTTGGCGCTGCCAGGCATAGCCGGCGTTACCGCGGGGGCACTTGCGCGCGATCGGCGCTCGGGCTTCCTGCAGGGTGTGCTTGCGCTTTCTGCCTGCGAGGTTCCTGTGCTGGTTGTGGCTGCATGTAGCGTATTTTCCCAACGCGCCGTGATGGGCGGCCTTGTTGCCGCTCTGATTGCAACCTATACGCTTACGTGGTTTTTGCTTGCGATGGGCTTTGCCTTTGAACTTCCCGTTTCGGCACCGCGACGCACAAAAGCCCAGATGGCGACTCCGCTTGCCGGTGGAGCCGCAGCTGCCCGTACTTTTGGCGGACCTGTCGAAGTATCGTCCGATTCTATTTCTACGACCAAGGAGGCCTAGGTCATGGCATCTCAAGTTGAGCTCACCCCATGCGGGGCCATGTTTGACATCTTTAAGCGCGCGGCGCATCTGAGCCATATCGAGCTGTGCGGCTTGGTGCTTTCGTCCCGTCCGCTCGCCGACGGCCGCAGCCCGCAGAGCCGAGCCGCCGATCGCTCTTGGGTTTCCCGCTTTATCGTTCGCGCGCCGGTCGGCACGCTTCAGCAGCGCTACTTTGCCGAATACGGTACCTCGGCTGCGCGTATTATGTCACAACTGGCCCTGCGCCAGCGCAATCCCATGGACTCCACGGCTGTGATTAATATGGTGTGCGGTCCTGCAGGTGAACCGATGGTACGCGCGCTCGAAGAGTGCCACCAGGACACGAATCTCTATCGCAACGCGCTCGATCGCCTGTCCCAGGCGGCGGAACTCATGCCCGCCGAGCGCGCCGAGGCCGTGCTGGTGCTGTTTGTCGCCGTTGGTTGTTCGGCGGATGTGCGGTCCTCGGTGAACTATGCCATCGACTACGCGCACGCGACCTGTGGCGGAGGCACCTCCACGCCGCGTTCGCTTGGCATGTCGCTGACCGCGGGCGAACGCGAACCCGCCCCGGCGCACCCCTTGGGCTTGCTGCGCGTGCAAAACAGTTTTGTCGTGAGCGCCCCGCGCTGGATTCAGCCGAGTGAGCAGGGTGTTGAGATTGGCGCGCTGGCCACTGGTGAGGGCGATATTACCGACGTCGGCGACGATGTCTCGGCCCGCCATGCCCATATCTGGTGCGATGCTCAAAATATCTGGCACGTCGAGGACTTGTCGCCGACCAGCGGAGCCATGGTGGTAACCGGGGCCACGCGCGTCTGCATTCAGGTCGAGCCCGGCCGTTCCGCCCAACTCAATCCCGGCGACGAGCTCAAGCTCGGCGAATCCACTACCTACGCCATCCTCTTCGGTGCTCTCTAGCCGGCAGATAGGGACGTTCCTTTTCTGCCGGCTGGGGACATTCCTTGGCGCTCCAGAGCCGGTCGCCCGGGGATGGAGGGGCCATTTTGGCCCTTGGCGGTCACCCGAGGTAAACCTTTACCGCCCGCCTATATTTGCCGAAATTACACTTGACGGCGGGGTACAATAAACCCGCATGCGGATTTCCGTTGCGGGCGCTTCCCATCGCCGGGGCGTGCCCGGGAGCATCCGGCATGCGGCCTTTGCGGCGCTCGGTCATGTGCAAGACGGGCGGTCGGGTCTGTGGGGCGCATCAGCTGTCCCTCGCCTCGGCATGTCTTCTCTCCACGCCACGTACCTGCTGCTGAGCCTGCCTGCCAGATGATTGGAAGCAACAGCGTAAATCCCATCACGCCAACATCCCGGCGATCGCCGGGGCCTGTATACCTATATGAGAGGAGAGGGGTATATGGCGCGTAAGTTTAAGTCTATGGACGGCAACGAGGCGGCCGCATATGTTTCGTATGCGTACACCGAGGTAGCGGGAATCTATCCCATTACGCCGTCCAGCCCGATGGCCGACCATGTCGACCAGTGGGCGGCCCAGGGTCGCAAGAATATCTTCGGCACCCCGGTCAAGGTCGTCGAGATGGAGTCCGAGGCAGGTGCAGCCGGTACCGTTCACGGTTCGCTGGGCGCCGGTGCTCTGACCACCACCTACACGGCTTCTCAGGGTCTGCTCCTGATGATCCCGAACATGTACAAGATCGCGGGCGAGCAGCTCCCGGGCGTCTTCCACGTCTCCGCGCGTTGCGTCGCTTCCCACGCCCTGAACATCTTCGGTGATCACTCTGACGTCATGGCCTGCCGCCAGACCGGCTTTG
>USIL01000076.1:0-6550 GCA_900554655.1 uncultured Collinsella sp. | reverse complement strand
CTTGATCTTTGCCTACAACAAGGCAAAGGGCGTGCCGACCACTGATGAAGAGGGCGCTGGCGCTGGCTTCGATGTCAGCTTCTAGTTGAGCCGTTCAGCGTAATCTGAGGATAAGTCCATTTGAGGAAGGGCGTTCGGCTCGTGTGAGTCGAGCGTCCTTTCCCATAGACGAGAAGGTCAATGGCGATGTTTAATCAAAAAAACAAGGTGATGCGTGCGGACTATGAGCAGTGGCGAGCTGGACGGGATGAGACGGCGGCTCGCATCGCGTCCGACCCCGATAGGCTTTTGTTCCATGTGGAGCCTGAGCTTGGCTGGCTCAACGACCCCAACGGTTTGGTTCAGATTGGTGATACGTATCACATCTATCATCAATACGATCCGTTCGATGCTGCGCATGGCGGTCCAGTGCTTTGGAACCATCTGACGACAAAGGATTTTGTGACGTACGAGAATCGCGGCCCCGTGTTGTTCCCCGATTCCGATTTGGATTCGAGTGGAGCGTATTCTGGTTCTGCCTTTGTACGTGATGGCAAGATTCACTACTTCTATACCGGCAACGTTAAGCATTTTGACCGCGATGATTACGACTACGTGTTGACGGGCCGTGAGCAAAACCAGATTCATATGGTTGCCGAGAATCCCGACGAATTGGGCGAGAAGCGCATAGCTGTTGGGCCGGTCGATTACCCCGACGATATCGGTACGCACGTGCGCGACCCCAAGATCCTTGAACACGACGGTATCTACTACATGGTTCTCGGCGCTCGTACGAAAGACGATCGCGGGTGCGTGCTTGTCTATACCTCGCGCAATCTTGAGGACTGGAGCTATGCGACGCGCATTGAGTTGGACGAGAAGTTTGGCTTTATGTGGGAGTGCCCCGATCTGTTTGAGCTCGATGGCGAGCTTATTCTCGTTTGCTGTCCGCAGGGTGTGCCTGCCGATGGTTGGCATTACCGCAATCCGCATCAGTGCGTGTGGTTCTCCATCGAGGCCGATTGGGAGGCGCCGAGCTTTAAAATCGTCGGGCAGGGCATGCCCCCGATGGTCGATGCCGGTTTTGATTTCTATGCTCCGCAGTCCTTTGAGGATACTGCAGGCCGGCGTTTGATGATCGGATGGTCGGGTTGCCCCGACGCGACGGCAGAAAACCCGACGGTGGCGCGCGGGTGGCAGTGCGCGTTGACGGTGCCGCGAGAGCTGAGCATACGCGATGGTAAGCTCTGCCAGCGGCCGGCGCACGAGATTGAGAGGATGCGCGGTGACTGCGTTCGCGCGATAGGCGGTGAAACCGTTGAGGAGCTGGGCCGCCTGTTTGATCTTGTGGTTTCCTGCGAGGGCGCCAAGATGGTCGAGCTCGAAATCCGCAAGGGTGTCTTTGTGCGCTATGCAGACGGGATGCTTACCCTCGACATGGGTGACGAAGGCTATGGGCGCGACCAGAGGTCGATTGAGCTCAGCGAGCTTCGCGACCTGCGCGTGCTTTCGGACACTACGATGGTCGAGATTTTTGCAAATGGCGGCGAGGCGGCACTTACGAGCCGAACCTATTCGCCGGCGGTTCCGGCGATGGAGCTGCACGCCGAGGGCGCGGCATCGATGAATTTCTACCGCCTCGCGCATTAACCGTGTGTGGAGCACGATTGGACTTGCTGGGCGGAATGTGTCGCAGTTGCCGCAGCGAACTACCGTTTATCGCGTATAGCGACCGTTTGCGGAGTAAGTAACACTTAGTAATAAACCGTGTAGAATCTCAGATTAGCACTGAGTTTTTCCAGGGAGACGCTGTCCTTTGTTGTGTGCAAGGGGCGGCGTCTCTTTGGCGCTCTGCCGCCGTTGTGCAACAGTGCGGCGGCGCGTGCCATGTGTTGAAAAGCCAATGTTGAGATGGGTCGTGATGATAATGGGCAAGTACGTAATCGTGGTTGAGTCTGGTTCGGATGTGACGCCGGAGCTCTGCGAACGCTACGGTATCGTGCGCGTACCTATGCATGTCACGATTGGTGACGAGACCGTCGAGGACGGCTCGATCGATCCGCTCGAGATTTATTCGCGCTGCAACGAGTTTGGCGTGATGCCCAAGACCAGCGGCTGCGCGCCGGCAGATTTTGCGCACGTGTACGATCGCATCCATGCCGAGCAGCCCGATGCGACTATTCTGCACCTTGCGTATTCTGAGGCCACGACCTGCTCACACCAGTCTTCTAAGATTGCCGCCAAGGGTCGCGACTACGTCTACTCCATGGACACGCGTTTTGTCTCGGTGGGCCAGTCGCTTGTTGCCGTCGAGACCGCCAAATACATCGAGGCTCACCCCGATGCCACCGTCGACGAAATCTTTGCATTTACGAATTCCGTCATGGACCGTGTGCTGCTGGGCTTTGTTCCTACCGACCTAGCCTTCCTTAAGGCGGGCGGTCGTCTGTCCAACGTGGCATTCCTTGGCGCCCACCTGCTCAAGATTAAGCCCTGCATTGAGGTAACGGGCGGTAAGTTTGTGGCGACCAAGAAGTTCCGCGGCTCTATGCTCAAGTGCGCCCGCGCCTTTATTGACCACATGGTTGCGAAGGGCGAGATTGACTACTCGCACATTGGCCTGGCGTATTCGGTAGGCCTTTCCCAGGAGCTGCGCGACGACATGGAAGTCTATGCGCACGACCTGGGCTTTAAGGACATTACCTGGACTCAGGTCGGCGGCGTCATCTCGAGCCATTGCGGCCCGACCGCCTTCGGCGCGGTGCTCACGCTCAAGGCGTAAGGCCTGGCGTCTATCGATTTCTATTGCCTCGGCGGCGGACGGGTTGCGACAACCTACCCGCCGCTCTTGCGTGGGGTCAAATAGAACAACCCAATTGACCGCTAAACCGTTTCGCCATCATGCGTATGGGCTAGAATGGCTCTGGTATTTATGTAACTAAAACCAAAGAGAGGCAAGGTAGCGGGAATGGCTGAGATGACGCTCGAGGGTGTGGACGCTCGTCCCGAGGACTCTGCGTTTGCCCTGGGTCGCGTGCATTCGATCGAGACGATGGGAACGGTCGACGGTCCCGGCATCCGCTTCGTAGTGTTTGTCCAAGGCTGTCCCATGCGCTGCGCGTATTGCCACAATCCCGATACTTGGTCTGTTAACGGCGGCACCATGGTGACTGTCGAGCACCTGATGGACGAGTTCCAGAGTAACCATGAGTTTTACCGCAGCGGCGGCATTACGGTTTCGGGTGGCGAGCCGCTCCTGCAGCCCGAGTTTTTGGCCGATCTGTTCCGTGCAATGCACAACAACCCCGATGGCCGCGTGCATACCTGCCTCGACAGCTGCGGCTATGCGTTCGATCCTAACCATCCCGAGAAGTTCGATGCCGTACTCAACGAGACCGATATGGTGCTGCTCGACATTAAACACGCCGATCCCGTCGAGCATAAAAAGCTGACCGGTTGCGATCCCGCACGCATTCTGGCGTTTGGCGATGAGCTTGCCCGTCGCAAGATTAAGGTTGTTATTCGCCACGTGGTGGTGCCGGGCATTACCGACACGGTGGAGGAGTGCGAGGCACTCGGTCGCCTGATCGCTCCATGGCACAACGTGGTGGGCTTGGAAATGCTGCCGTATCACACGATGGGCGTCGTCAAGTACGAGCAACTGGGCATTCCCTATAAGCTCGAGGGCGTGCCCCAGATGGATACCGCGCGCATGCCCGAGCTGCGCAACGCCGTCATGACGGGCATGAAAAAGCGCCGCGCGGAACTCAAAAACGCCATCGGCTAGCAAGCCATTTTTGCCCCTTTATGATACCCGCGCTGCGCTGGTCTAACGGCTTCGTATCGCGCGGTTGAGTCAAAATGCTGGTACCATACCGTGGATAAGCAGTTTTCACAGGTTTGGGGGATGGCATGGCAACCATCGCAATCATCGGTGCGCTCGAAAAAGAGATCATGCAGATTAAGGAAGAGTTGAGCAACGTTTGCATGGTACAGGAGGCGGGCTTGAACGTTGTGACCGGCGGGCTCGACGGCCTGTCGATTGTCGCCACGACGGCGGGTATGGGCACGGTAAACGCTGCCGCCGCAACACAGCACCTCATTAGCAAGTATGCTCCACAGGCAGTTGTGTTTTCTGGTATCGCAGGTGGCCTGAATCCCAAGCTCCATATCGACGATGTCGTCATTGGCAAATGCCTGCGCTATCTAGATACCGATACCGCGCTTATCGCCGAGTCTGCACCGGGGCTCGAGGAGTTTGTCTCGACGCCTGCGCTGGTCGATATTGCCGCCGATGTGCTTGCTGAGCGTGGGTTTGTTGATGCTTCGACAAATGCGACCGCTTCGAACGAGGGCGCAAAGCAGTTCCTGGTCGGCACGATTGCCACGGGTAACCGCTTTGTGACGGGCGCCACTATGCGCAATGATGCCATCGAGGCGACGCATGCCGATTGTGTCGGCATGGAGGGCGCGGCAATTGCCCATGTCGCAACCAAAAATGGTGTCGATTGCCTGGTGCTGCGTGCTATCAGCGATAATTGTGACGAGGCGTATGATGCGATTTGCGACCGCGAGTTCGATTTGTTCGAGTATGCGCGTGCCGCAAGCGATATCACGCTCGATATCGTTCGGCGCATTGCCGCTGCGCAATAGCGCGTTTTTTGCAAGATCCTACGACCAAGGAGTGTCCATGGCCGATTCCATTAACTACCAGCTTGCCAAGTTCGTCGCCAGCTACGGCAATGTTTCGCAGATTCCCGAGACCACCTGCCCCGAGGTGGCCTTTGCCGGGCGGTCCAACGTGGGCAAGTCGTCGATCATGAACAAGCTCTTTGGCCGCAAGAACCTGGTGAAGGTTTCGAGTACGCCGGGCAAGACGAGCAACATCAACTTCTTCGAGGCCGACGACGTGCACTTTGTGGACCTGCCAGGCTACGGTTTCGCCCGCCGTTCCAAGGCCGAGCGCGACCGTTGGGCCGAGCTCATTGGCGACTTCTTCGACTCCGAGCGCAGCTTTAACCTGGTTGTGTCGCTGGTGGACATTCGCCACGACCCCAGTAAACTCGACCATGACATGATCGACTACCTGCAGGGCAACGAGTTCAACTTTATCGTCTGCCTCACCAAGGCCGACAAACTCAGCCGCACCCAGCAGGCCCGCCAAGCAGCAGCCATCAAAAAGCAGCTCAACGTTCCGGCCGAGAACGTGATCATCACAAGCTCCCAGACCGGTACCGGCATCGACGAACTCAAAAAGCGCATCGCCGAGGCTTGCCTCTAGTAAGGGTTCTTGGCAGGCAATAGTTTGCATCTATCTATATCACCCCAGTGATAGTTATTGGTAAACTATCACTGGGGTGATATTTTTGTTTGGAGGTTGATATGGAGCTTTGGCACGGGTCGGAGGTTGTTGTCGAGCGTCCGTCGTTGGATAAATGCAGACAATTCAATGACTATGGGTGTGGGTTTTATTGCACGCCATATGAGGAAATGGCAATGGAGTGGGCATGTCGGACCGAGTCCGATGGTATCGCGAATCGATATGAGCTCGATATGGATGGTCTTGCGGTCTTGGACTTGGAGTCCGGGGAGGTTTCAATTCTCAATTGGCTTGCGATTTTGGCTAACAATAGGGAGTTCAATGTTTCGACACCGCTAGCGCGCGAAGGACTTCGTTATCTGCTGGATAACTGCCTGATTGATATTTCTCCCTATGACGTTATTCGAGGCTATCGTGCAGACGATTCCTATTTCTCGTTTGCAAGACAGTTTGTCAACGGCATGATTTCGCTCAGGCAATTGCAGCGCATTATGTTTTTGGGGGATTTGGGCATTCAATATGCGCTTATGAGTGAGCGTGCGTTCTCAGCAATCAGATTCTGCGAATGGAAGCAAGCGTTGGGATCTGAGCATTATCCCAAGCGCTTTAAGCGAGAGCAGAACGCGCGGCGCAAGTACTTGGAAACTGTGAATGGATTCGACTCTGAGGGTGTCTACATTAGGGATTTAATGGCAGGGAGGGTTGATTTAAATGATCCAAGAGTTAACGGATTGTGGGCCGAGTAGAACATACCCCGTCTACTATCTCGAGGATGCAATGAACAATCTCGGCGACTGCTTTGACTATGCCGTTAACGATTATGGAGCAGAAGGATCGGAAGTTGCTGAACTCTTTTGCCTGAGCGGCGTAGCTCGCGAGTTCGAACGCGGCAACGCATGGGTAGTGTCGGGAAAATCGGGCGTTGAGCTGTTCGCGCTTATCGCCGAAAGGTCGGGATATCAAAGCGGGTCTATACCGGACCGCACCTATCGTTTTGAGAAGACGCCGGAGTATTGGACGGGCTGGATATTGGCATATCTGCAATGGCGTCTGGGCGAGTCTTTCGAAGACCTGCTGCATGCCGTTCCGTTCGATGCGCTGTGCAATATGTATTACCCCTGGCACGAAGCCTCAGAGGAGCGTGTGGCGCGTCTTGTTTGCGATATAGCGAAGAAAACACCTCGTCAAACCAAACTGGCGCTAGCAAGGAAGAGGCTTAAGAAAACCCAGCAAGACCTGGCATACGAATCG
>USIL01000075.1:0-6625 GCA_900554655.1 uncultured Collinsella sp. | reverse complement strand
GTTCCCTTCGCCGTGGGCGCAGTGGCGGGCGTGGGTATCTATGCCGCCTCGCTGGGTATCTCCGAGTATCGTGCGCAGCGTGAAGAGCGTCTGTTCCAGCCCGATGCCATGGGCGGTGCCGCCAATCTCAATCAGCATCAAAGCGAGTTCAAGACCGCCTCGATTCCAGCTCAGCAGCAGGATGCGACTCCTTACGCTGCGGCTTCTGCTTCTCAGGCTCAGGCGGAGCAGTCTACCTCGGCATTCCTTTCCGGCCTGACTGGTGCGTTCCAGCGCCGTCATGCCGATGATGGTGTCCCTACCATCGCTCGAGCTGCAGATGCTATGGACGAGGACGAGGCTTGGTCCATGATCGACAGTATGCTCGACGACGATTCGCCGGTGAGCTGCGACCCTGCACACTCGCGCGACGTCTATCAAGTCGCCATCGACGAGCTCACCAACGGCGGGCAGACCGACTCCTTCAATCGCGACGACATCGCCGCCGCGGCACGCGCCGTGTCTGGCTCCCAGGCCGCCCCTGCGGGCAGCACGGCGGCTTTCGTGGCGCTCGTCGCCAACGCGGCAGCCAATAACGCCTACAACGCTACCTCGGCGGACGCGAACGCTTCTGCCGACAATTCGTACGTTGATGAAGCCATGGCCGCGGACGAGGAGGCCGTTGCCGCCCGCCGTGCCGCCGAAAGCTCGCTTTGGGGCGCTCCTGCCCAGCAGCAGGCGGCTGAGGCTGCGCCGTACAACGCAAACCTCGCCAGCATGCCTATCATCTCCGGTGCCGCGGACATCGATCTCGATGACCTCGATGAGCCTGCAGCCATCACCGCATCGATTGATGCCCAAGATCGCATCGACACCGGCGACCTTCCGGACGCCTCGCTCGAGGTTGATGTCCCCATGGCCGATTACTCGGGCCACGAGGACATGTGGGCCGCCGCCACCGCGATTCTGGATGAGATTGACGAGCCTGCTCCTGTTGCAGTCCCCGCTCCCGTCGCTGCCCCTCAGCCTGCTGCCCCCGCCTATGTCGGCCGTCACAGCGCTGTGTTCCCCGAGGATACTGCCCGCATCTCGCGCGAGAGCATCGAGCGGGCCGAGGCTATTGCCGCCGGCATTATGGAAAATCGTCGTCACGAGCGCGTCAATCAGATCCTCGAGGAAGAGATCGAGCGCCTGCAGTCCTCTACCGCCAAGCGTACGGGCCGTGCCTATTTGAGCGTTATCGAGGGCGGTACCGCCAGCTTCGCGCCGCTCCGCGCGGAGGCATAACTTCTGCATGGTTAAGATCAATCGAAAATGGGCGGTTGTAACCTGCCTGATGTCGCTCTTGATCTGGGGCAATTCGCTGGTTCCCGGCTCGGGGTCGGGCTCGCTGAGCCTGACGGTCATGGAAGCTATCCGCGGTTTCCTGCACGGCGTGGGACTTCCATATGAATGGGTGACCAACTTTGTTGTTCGCAAGTGCGCGCATTTTACCGAGTATATGGTGCTCGGCATCTTGGCAACGCACGCCTTTGATTTTGAGGGCCGGCGCACCTTTGACGTGCTGCTGCCCACGGCGGTGTTCCTGCTGCTGATTCCCTCGATCGACGAAACGATTCAGCTCTTTGTGCCGGGACGCGCCGGCATGATCACCGATGTGATGATCGACTGCTGTGGAGCTGCAACGGGCGTTGTGCTCCGATATCTCTTACGGTCGCTGATGTACGCCAAAAAAGCCGCCTAGGACGTATTGTTTGGTCCTAGGCGGCCTTTTTTATTTGAGGGCTTATATGGGGCGTGGTGGCGTCGTTCCGTAGGTCGGATTTGCCGAGCGCGCCACGCCCTGTGGGTGCGTCTGCTACTGAAGCGCCTGTGCGCCCAGGGCCAGGCAGCCCATGATGCCCTGCTTGCCCTCGAGGCTGTTGTTGACGATGTAGTTATCGATGTCGTTGACCTCGGGCGTGACGATATAGCCGTTGAGCATCTCGCCGCCCTTTTTGCGCGCGAGCGGCACGATGGGGGTGTGGTCGGCCACGCCGCCGCCGATGATGATCTTTTGCGGCGCGTAGCACAGCGTGTAGGTCATGAGCGCCTGTGCCAGATAGCCTGCGAGCAGGTCCATGGCCTCCGGGTCATCGGCCATGTCTCCGGCGCTCTTGCCATCCCAGCGCTTTTTAACGCCGGGGCCGGCGATGAGGCCCTCGAGACAGTTGTCGTGGAAGGGGCAGGCGCTGTGCTCGCCAATGGTGTCGCGCGGGTCACGCATGACCAGGATGTGGCCAGCCTCGGGATGCATCATGCCGTGCACGAGCTTACCGCCCGAGAGCACGCCGGCGCCCACGCCGGTACCGATGGTCAGGTAGACCACATCGGTGAGGCCCTTGGCGCAACCAAAGGTGACCTCGCCCAGGCAGGCGACGTTGACGTCGGTGTCGTAGCCGCAGGGGATATTGAGCTCGTTTTGGATAGTACCCAGCAGGTCAAAGTAGCGCCATGCCGTTTTGGGCGTCTCCAGGATCTTGCCGTATTGGGGCGAGGCAGGGTTGACTGCAGTAGGGCCAAAGGCGCCGATGCCCAGCGCGGCGATGCCCTTGTCGGCAAACCACGCGTTGACGGCCTCGACGGTCTCCTGCGGGGTCGTGGTCGCGATCTGCTCACGCTCCAGGACCGTGCCGTCTGCATAGCCCGTGGCGCAGACCATCTTGGTGCCGCCGGCCTCGAGCGCTCCGATAAGCTGCTGCTCTGCCATAATATTCCTCTCTCTGGGACGAGTTGCTCCATGGCTAAAGTATAACGCTCTAAACAAATTAAGAAGGCGCTATAAAAAGAAGCCCCGCAACTCGGCTTGCGGTGCGGGGCTTATTTGGTTGCTTTAGTTGCCGGGCCGTCCTTACCCGCGCGGTTTGATTTTATCACGCAGGGACTTGAGGTTCTCCAGCGCCGCGTTGAGCGTCTCGTCACGCTTGGCAAAGTGGAAACGAATCAGATGGTTGACGGGCTCGCGGAAGAAGCTCGAGCCGGGCACGGCGCCCACGCCCACCTTTGAGGCCAGGTCCTCGCAGAACTCGAGGTCGCTGTCGTAGCCAAACTCAGAGATGTCCAGCATGACGTAGTAGGCGCCCTGCGGCACGTTATGCTCAAGACCGATGCTGTCGAGTCCCTGGCAGAACAGGTCGCGTTTGGCGGTGTAGAGGTCGAGGACCTCATCGTAATAGCTGTCGTCGAATTTGAGGGCGGTGACGACGGCTTCCTGCAGGGGAGCGGCGGCGCCCACGGTGAGGAAGTCGTGGACCTTCTTGATGCGCTCGGTAATTTCGGCAGGGGCGATAGTGTAGCCCAGACGCCAGTTGGTGATGGAGTAGGTCTTGGACAGCGAGCTGCAGCCGATGGTGCGCTCAAACATGCCGGGCAGCGTGGCCATATAGACGTGCTCGTGGGGCGCGTAGACGATGTGCTCGTAGACCTCGTCGGTGATGCAGTAGGTGTCGTACTTTTTGCAGAGGTCGGCGATAAAGGTGAGCTCATCGCGTGTAAAGACCTTGCCGCAAGGGTTGGAAGGGTTGCACAGGACGATGGCCTTGGGGTCGTTGTCGCGGAAGGCCGCCTCGAGTGTCTCGCGGTCAAAGTCGAATGTGGGCGGGTTGAGCGGCACATAGATGGGCTCGGCACCCGAAAGGATCGTGTCGGCGCCGTAGTTCTCGTAGAACGGCGAGAAGATGACGACCTTGTCGCCGGGGTTGGTGACCGTCATCATGGCGGCCATCATGGCCTCGGTGGAGCCGCAGGTGACTACGATATTCTCGTTGGGGTTCACCGGCATGCCCATAAAGTGCTCCTGTTTGGCGGCGAGCGCCTCGCGCATGGCCTGGGAGCCCCAGGTAATGGAGTACTGGTGATAGAGCGGCTTGGGGTCGCTGGCGATGGCGCTGAGGCTATCGAGCAGCTGCGCTGGGGGATCGAAGTCAGGGAAGCCCTGCGAGAGATTGACAGCGCCATACTTATTGGAGATGCGTGTCATGCGGCGGATGACCGAATCGGTAAATCTTGCCGTGCGGTTGGAGAGTTCTTTCATGACGGTCCTTTCGAGGATTTGCAGTGGGGCAAGTTTACTCCTATGAAACCGGTGGGATTTGTTCGAAATGGTCTCGAAAAACTCTTTTCAAAATTCTTGAAAATTGGGGCTTGCATCGCGTGGCGTTCCTTGCAATAATAGTCGAGCGCGAAGCGCACAGGACACGGTGGGTGTAGCTCAGTTGGCTAGAGCGACGGGTTGTGGTCCCGTAGGTCGAGGGTTCGAGTCCCTTTACCCACCCCAGTTCTTGCTTTGTGTTGATATCGGGTCGTTAGCTCAGTTGGTAGAGCAGGGGACTCTTAATCCCAAGGTCCAGGGTTCGACCCCCTGACGGCCCACCCAAAGATTGTTAAAGCGACTGGCTCAGGCTGGTCGCTTTTTTGTTGACCTCGCATGGGGTCGAACCCGTCGGGGCGCGAAGTTGGGGAAACTGCACCGTGATTCCCTTAGGGAAACACGGCTAAAGCCCCATAAACGTGCTCTCCTTATGAGAATTATGCTCACGGGGCTCGATGCATGTTGAGAAGTTGTGATCAAACTCAAAGTGAGAATCGATTTAGTCTGCTCGATAGTGCGAACCTAAGCTTTCAGTTCGCTTGCGCATGGCTTTGACCATTTCCTGTGCCAGCTGAATCTGCGATTGCAGGCGGGCGAGGGCTGCGACTTCGCTGTCCTGGGCTTTCTGTGTGCTCAAGGTCGTTGCCTCCGTCTTCAAGCCCTCAAGCTCGTGTAGTGCTTCGGATAGGCCTGTTTCGGTGCGGTTGATCATGCAATAGGTACTCATCGTGTGCTTAAGGCTGCGGGTCAGGCGCTCGGCATCTGTTGTGGCAATGCCGTGCTGGGGGAGGGCGATATCCGCCTTCAGGGCTGTCTTAGGCTCTTTCTGCGCTGCAAGGGCTGCCGATGCGCCTGCGATGCGCCCGAACACGATGCCGTTGGCGCTTGACAAGCCACCAATGCGGTCGGCTCCGTGCATGCCGCCTGTCGCCTCGCCGCAAGCGTAGAGGCCCTCAACGCCCGTGTGCGCGGTCTTATCGATCTTGATGCCGCCGTTAGCGGCGTGGGCATACATCGCAACGCGCATCTCGTCGGTCGGCGCGATGCCGTGCTCGTCTTGCAGCCAGGTGGCAAAGGTCTGCACAAACTCTGGGACATCCTCGCGGGGGAAGTCGTAGTGGAGTGCCAGGCCTTCGGCACCTGCCTGATCGATGACGAGATCGATAGCGCGGGAGGCCAAGCGTGACGTGAAGGGACCATGTCCAGAGCGCTGCTCGAGCAGGTCGTCCAGCTTGTCGTCGGCAATATCTACCGGCTGGTCTACATGCACGTAGCGCCAGGTTTTCTCGTTGAAGACCAAGTTACGCCTGGGCTCGATGAAGCCAGGCATCATCTGCATGAACTCTATATTAGTAAGTGTTGCGCCGTGCGCCAGTGCGATGGCCTGCGAGGAGCTGAGCACATCAGCCGACGTAAGGCTGCGTTCGAACAGGCCGCCTGTGCCACCGGCTGCGATGATCGTGGCCTTGGCAGCAAAGGGCACGATTCGATTTTCGGTAAGGTCGTAGAGTACGGTTCCGGTTATTCTGCCGTTCGTGTCCTCAACAAGGTCGATAAGCTCATGGCGGGGGAGCAGGCGAATGCCGAGCGACTCGATCCAGGTCGTCAGAGCGTCCTCAAGGGGCTTGCGGGTGAGGCCGCGCCACATGCGCGTCTTGTGGTCAAAGCAGGGGATAAACTGCTTTTGTTGAGCACTCTTGGCGCTTTGCGGACGCTGGAGCTCAACGCCCAGGTCTTGCTCGAGCCAGTCAATCGCTTGGCGAATGCCGTGGACGAACGTTTGGACGAGTTCGGGGTCGGCAACGCCGCCGCCGACGGTCTGGATGGTGTCGATGAGGTCCTGCTCGTCGTCTTCGTCGACGGGACCGATGAGGCCGAGGCCCCAGGTACCCGGGAAGAAGCTCGATCCACTCATGGTCTTGCCGGCGCTTGCCACAGTGACGGTTGCACCCGTGCGTGCCGCTTCGATGGCGGCGCAAAGGCCCGCAATGCCAGCTCCAATTACCAGTACATCAGTCGATTCCATCGGATTCCTTTCTCGTCCGGCGCATTGTCGCACGGGTGATCGGCAATGGGGCCGCAAAGACTCGGCAAATCGGTAAAGGGCAAATATGGCAGGTGGGCGTCAGGTGGACTCGGTCACTTCGGTCGGCTAATTTGGTAAGTTGCGGTGGAATACGGACTGTTTTGGCCTGTATGGATGCAATTCAGTCCGTATTTCACCGCAACTGATATATCGGACCTTCTAATAAGAGTAACCAATTTGGGACGGGGCAAACAAAAAGAGCCGCTACCCGGGTGGGTAGCGGCTCCAAAGCTCAGCTATATGAGCATCGCACGGGCGCGATTAGGCCTTGAGGGCCTCCTCGACGGCGACAGCGCAGGCGACGGTGGCACCGACCATGGGGTTGTTACCCATGCCGATGAGACCCATCATGTCGACGTGCGCAGGCACGGAGGAAGAACCGGCGAACTGGGCGTCGGAGTGCATACGGCCCATGGTGTCGGTCATGCCGT
>USIL01000074.1:0-6632 GCA_900554655.1 uncultured Collinsella sp. | reverse complement strand
TAGGGTTGGAGCAGATTCTAACTAGAAATGGTGGTCGCTACCGGTTGTTCTCGGCATACTCGGCTCATTCGATTCGACCATCAAACGAAAGGAACCACCATGGATCTTGCGATGGCGCAGCGCCTCGTCGATCGCCGCAAAGCTGCCGGGCTTTCTCAGGAGGCGCTTGCCGCCCAGCTGGGTGTGAGTCGTCAGGCTGTCAGTAAATGGGAACGCAGCGAGTCCTCACCCGATACCGATAACCTCATTGCGCTCGCCGCGCTGTATGGTGTGTCGCTGGATGAGTTGTTGTATGGGGAAGCGGCTAGTGATGCCGATGGCTCAGAGGACGGCAGCACCGAAACGGTGGATGAGGCTAAAGAGGCCGAAGATTCTGCCGAGCACGCCGATTGTGGCGACAAACCACTTGTCGATATTTCCCTCGCGCGCGGCATCCACGTCATTGATCCCAATAAAGGCGAGGAAGTCCATGTTGGTTGGAGCGGCATCCATGTGACCAACGAGCGCAAGGGCGAAGAGGTGCATGTGGGGCCGGACGGCGTGCATATCGATACGCTTGAGGACGATGGACATAGCGTACGCACCAATGACGACGGCACCGTCACCATCGACGGCGAGACGTTTTCCAGCTGGAAGGAAGCACACGACAAGCTCGACCATCATGGCAAGCATTTCCACACCAAGGTCGGACGTGCATGGAACAAATTCCCCTTCCCCGCACTTGTCACTCTCGCCTATCTGGTGCTCGGCATTGTCTACGGCACATGGGCTGCGGGACTCTTCCTCGTCTTTTTGATTCCCGTCTACTACGCATTTGGCGACTTTATCGACCAACGCCACTTATCTAAGCTGATCGATGTCGTCTATTCAGTCAGTGCCGAGGCATGGTTCCTCTACATGTGGCTCTGCCTGGAACAACCCCATCCCGCCTGGGTAATCCTCATCACCATCCCGGTCGTAAAAGCACTCATGCGCTGGTGCCGCAAACAATGGAAGCATCGCGAGCGAGCCTAAACCATCCCAGCCCGACAGCAGCACCCAACTAGTACTCCCCCGCCCATCCCCCCTAAGTTGCGGTGATATAGCTCCGGTTTTAGCCTTGAGTAGTCGAGTTTAGGAACTATTCCACCGCAACTTACGAATGGTCGGAGCGGCTACAGCACAAGCGTCGGCGTTCGTTTGATGGTCCGCCACGAAAAGGGCCTATCTACTACGTTTAACTCGATGGGGCCAACCATGACCGCCTTTTTCGAAAATCGACAGGCCTTCTACCTGCGGTTTTATTTTTCGTTTTCCCGGCATGGTTGAGGGTATCCAATTAAACGTAGTAGATAGGCCCGTTTTGTGGCATACGACCCATTCAAGCCCAATCTCGAAGGCTAAAGAGAGCCTCTCATCCGCACCTGCGAGCGAAAACCAAATAAAATGAAAGGCAAATGGAAAGCCCGTTTGACGAGCGGAGAACATATGCGCGACGTAACCGAAAGCGACTGGAAACTGTTTAAGAAGCTACTCCCTGAATGGCAAGAGCGCCATATGGAGGAGCTCATCGACCAGTACATCGAGATACTGAACGGCAGCGGTGAAGCCTCCAATAGGTTTTGGGCGCTAGAAGAGCGTATCAATAGGGATAAGCTGTCCTCAGGAGTGCTGGCGAACGACATTCGCCGCAGCACAATGCATAGCCAACTTACTTATCGACAACGTAATAACCCTCGACGATCTTGACGGTTTTACCGAAGACATCAAGAGCTATGCACAACACTGGATTGGTCAATAAGAGCACTGAGCAACAAACATCCCCAGCAAAACGGGGCAAACGCCAGACCGCCCATAGGCTGCCCAGCGTTTGCCCAGATGAAACCTGCCAAAATAAACCTGTCCCTTTTTGTCAGGTTACTCGGCGCTTTTGAGGGCGCCGACCATGTCGATCTTGTTGAGCGTTCGGTTGGTGGCGAGGTTGACGATGATCGTGAACGCAAAGGCCAGCACCACGGCAAGCACGTAGCTCAGCGGCTCGACTTCAACGTCAAAGTAGAGCGACGGCATCTGCAGGATGTACGTAAAGCTCTCGGCCAGCAAGCCGCCCAGCGGCACGCCCAGCGCGGCACCGATTGCCGTCAAAATCAACGTCTCCTTGTTGACGTAATGGTGCACCTCGCCGCGACGAAAGCCCAGCACCTTAATGGTCGCCAGCTCGCGCTCGCGCTCCGAGATGTTGGTGTTGGACAGCGTAAACACCACCACAAACGACAGGCACGCCGCCATAAAGGTCACAAGCACCACGACCGAGTTGATGATGGTGAAGTTGGCCTCGTAGTTTTCCCAATGCTCGGCCGTGCTCGAAAGCGTCAGCCATCCGTCGCTTTTAAGTTGCTTGCTAAACGCAATCTGATCGGCCGACGAACCCTTGAGCAGCGCAAAGATGCCGTTGAGACGGACGCTTCGACCAAACGCACGTTCATAGGTACTCTGCGTCATATAGAGCGTGTTGCCCAGGTAGTTGAGCGAAATACCGCTCACCTCGACATCGGCGACGTTGAGCGACGAATCCTGAACCTGCGCCGTATCGCCCGGTTGAATCCCCAACACCAATTGCGAGCTTTTGCTCAGATACACATCCCCGTCGCGCAAAGCGAGCGGCTCTTTGGACTCATCCTCCAGGCACACGTAGTCGTCCAAGTCGCCCGTGCGGTCATCGGGCACCACGACCAGCTGTACGGTCTCGCTCTTGCCGCCAAACGTAAAGGTGACGTTGTCGGTCATAATCGGCAGCGTCGAGGTCACGGTCACGTTGGAGTCCTTGGCCGCGCTGCGCTCGTCCAGCGCCGCGCACGTCTGCGTAAAGTCATCGGGATTGGCGACCGCCAGCAGGTCATAGCGCGTAATGTGCCCGTACTGCTTGGGCGAAAGCGCCACCGATGTGTCGCGAATACCCATACCGCAGATTACGAGCGCCGTGCAGCCCGCGATACCGAAGATAGTCATAAAGGCACGTTTTTTGTAGCGGAACAGATTGCGCGCGGCCACCTTGTTCAAAAAGCCCATGCGGCGCCAAATAAAGCCAATGCGCTCGAGGAAAATGCGCGAGCCGGCGCGCGGGGCCTTGGGGCGCATGAGCGAAGCCGGGGTCTCGGCCATCTCGTGGCGGCAGGCGATAATCGTGGCGCCTACCACGCCCACGGCAAACAGCGCCACCGAAACAATCGAGGACACGATGTCGTATGAAAGTAGCATCTGGGGCAGCGAGTACATGTCGTCGAACACCGTAAACAGGAACAGCGGCAGGCCCACAAATCCGATGATGTTGCCGAGCACGCCGCCGATCAGACAAGCCCACAGCGCATAGTCCACGTATTTGGACAGGATGCGTCCGCGCGAATAACCGAGTGCCTTATACAGGCCGATGAGCGTGCGCTCCTCCTCGACCATACGCGTGGCGGTGGTAAGGCTGATGAGCACGGCGACGATAAAGAAGATGAACGGGAACACCGTGGCGATGGCCTCAATTGACGAGCTATCGCTCTCCACGCTCGAGTAGCTTGCGATATTGCCGCGGTCCTGGATGTACCAGGTGCATTCGCCCAGATCGGAAAGCTCGGCGCGGGCATCGGCAAACTGCTGGTCGGCGGCGGCGCGGCGCTGATCCAGGTCGGCCTGCGCTTGCACGCGCTCCTCGCTGCCCTCTGCCATGCGATTGATGTTGTCCTGCTCAATCCCAAAGAGCATATTCGCCTGGCGCTCGGCCGCATCCAAGCTTGCCGGCGTGTCGACCGTCAGTTCCTGAGCGCGCGCCTTCTCACGCTCCTCGCGAATCTTCTCTATATTGCCCTTGACCTTGTTGATCTTTGCCGCGTAGGAATCCGAATAGGAGTTGAGGCTCTTGGCTCCCTCGACGATCACGTGGACCGCGGAGTAGGAAGAAGATGTCGCGGCGTCCTCGCTCACATAGAACTTATAGTCCGCCGCCGAAGCAGCGCGAAAGGCGTTGACTGTCGAGTCAGAACTTACATCAGTGGGGTCGAGGACCTCAGCCGTAATGGTGTAATCGCCCGCGGCAAACTGGTCCTTGGCGCTTTGATTGGACGAGCTCGCGTCATTGGCGGCAAAACTCACCGTATCGCCGATTTTCTTGCCCGATGCCTTCAGGAACTTCGAAGTCACCGCGACTTCATCGGCGCTCTCGGGCAAATCGCCGTTCACGAGCACCGGCTGATCGATGTTCTCCTTGGAGAGACTTTGCACGACCACGCGCTCGCGCGTTGTGCCCACGGCGGTGTAGGCGGTCTCGGTGTAGATGCCCTCGGCCGTTTCGACGCCATCGACCTCTTGTATGGCGTCGAGATCATCGTCAGTCAGGCCATAGGTCGACTGCACGTTAATGTCATAGACATTTTGCTGGTCGAAGTAGGCATCAACCGAATCACACAGGTCCTCGCAACCCGCCTTAAGGCCGCACATCACGCTCACGCCAAGCGCGGTGATGACCACGATTGACAAAAAGCGCTTAAGACTGCCTCGGATTGTGCGGTAGATGCCACGGCGAAAAACCGTCGGCACCATATCGTTTGAGCTTTGGGCAGTGCGGTAGGTCGTAAAATCCTGCTCGCGCTCCGTGTTCTGCGCGTCGCGGCGTAGGCTGTTTTGGCGGTCTTGGTCCATGGGCGCTACCACTCGATCGTCTCGATAGGCACGGGATTTTGCTGGACCGTCTCGCTCTCCACGCGGCCGCTCTTAAAGCGGATCAGGCGATCGGCCATGGGCGCCAGCGCGGAGTTGTGGGTGATGATGATGACCGTAATGCCCTGCTTGCGGCAAGTGTCCTGCAGCAGCTGCAAGATCTGCTTGCCGGTTTTATAGTCAAGTGCGCCCGTGGGCTCGTCGCACAAAAGCAGCTTGGGGTTCTTTGCCAGTGCGCGGGCAATGGACACGCGCTGCTGCTCGCCGCCCGAAAGCTGCGCGGGGAAGTTGGCGAGGCGCTCACCCAAGCCAACCTGGCAAAGCGTTTGCTCGGCATCGAGCGAATCAGGGCAGATTTGCGCCGCAAGCTCAACATTTTCGAGCGCCGTCAGGTTGGGGACCAGATTGTAGAACTGGAAGACAAAGCCGACGTCGGCGCGGCGGTATTCCACGAGCTGCGCCTCGTTAGCGGAGCTCACATCGCGCCCGTCCACCGTCACGGTGCCGGAAGTCGCCGTATCCATGCCGCCCAGAATGTTGAGCGCCGTGGTCTTGCCGGCACCCGAAGCACCCAAAATGATGGCGAGCTCGCCGCGCTCGACCGTAAAGCTCGCGCCGTCGAGTGCGTGAATGCGGGCGTCGCCCTCGCCGTATGCCTTGATGACGTCTTTGAATTCGATATAAGCCATCGATCGGTTCCCATCTGGTCGGATAACTCTTTAGTATTACCCATTTCGCACCGACTAAAAAGGGACGGGTTTATTTTGGCAGGTTCTATATGGGGAAACGGCAGCTATAGATGAGGCGCCGGGGAGGCAGAGAAATCATCGATGGGGTCAGGCCGACCGCCAAACACAACGCACGCATCTCAATCTGTCAGCCAAATCATTCGAACAGCTGTTCGTTTCTATGATATGATTCAGCTATCTAAGCAGGCCAATACGCAGAAAGGCGGCCAACATGGCGTTCGACTTTAAGAAGGAATGCAAGGAGCTCTACAAACCTGCAAGCAAGCCGAGCATCGTAACTGTCCCGCCTATGAGCTACGTTGCCGTTCGCGGAAAGGGCGACCCAAATACCGAAGGTGGCGAGTATCAAAACGCCCTGCCGCTGCTTTACGGCATCGCCTATACCGTCAAGATGTCGAAGAAAGGCTCAAGTAGTATCAAGGGCTATTTCGACTTTGTGGTACCGCCGCTCGAGGGTTTCTGGTGGCAAGACTCCCCGAGCGGCGACATCGATTATGTACGCAAGGACGATTTCAACTTTATCTCGTGCATTCGCCTGCCCGATTTCGTCACCCGAGATGACTTTGACTGGGCAGTCGCGGAAGCCACGACCAAAAAGAAACTTGACTTTTCTGCCGTCGAGCTGCTTAAAGTTGACGAGGGCCTCTGCGTTCAATGCATGCACACCGGGCCCTACGACAACGAACCGGCGACCGTAGGCGCTATGAATGAATACACGACCGAGCAGGGCTATGTCCCCGACTTCTCAGACACCCGTTTCCATCACGAAATCTATCTCTCCGATCCACGCAAATGTGCACCGGAGAAACTTAAGACTGTGGTTCGTCATCCCATCAAGCGCGCTGAATAGCGTGGAGCGCCGTCCCGCGCATCAGGTTTTAGGCCAGGCAATCAGCCGCTCCAAGGTCATCTGGCAGCTTCCTTGACGCAGGTCATCGTATCTTATAATTTTATGTCTCTAAAGCTGGAAAGCCTCTCAACGATGCGCAACTCCAGCTCTTTTTATATCAAGAGGCTTAAATGAAATACCAGAAGTCGCGGATATCCATCAACAAACAAATAGCACTATTGACAGAAAACAAGGGTCTTAAGTGCTCTGATCAAAGCGAACTCGAGCGAGTTTTGGTCGAAGCCAACCACTACAGACTGTCGGCCTACTGGTTTCCCTACAAAACCAAATGCAAGTCCGGGATTACCATCTTT
>USIL01000073.1:0-6659 GCA_900554655.1 uncultured Collinsella sp. | reverse complement strand
TTAAGTGGCCTTCGGCTCGTGCGGAACTCGCGATAAACCTTATGCCCCGCCCCTCCGGAGCCACACGGGAACCACCGCTAAGTTATCCCCCGGCATTCAGAAAATCTAAGTGCCAAAAAATAAGATTTTTTGACTCCGTGTTGTATAACCCGCCATTCGTGGGTACCATTCAACGCGTACGCAAACAAAAAGGGTTAATTCGCGTGGCATAACCGCGCGGCCCAAAAAGGAGGAGACAAGCATGTCGTCTTTGAAGCCGCTTGCAGATCGTGTTCTGGTCAAGCCCGACGAGGCCGAGCAGAAGACCGCTTCTGGTCTGTACATCGCCAGCAACGCCCAGGAGAAGCCGCAGCGCGGCACCATCGTTGCCGTTGGCGCTGGCAAGGTCAACGACAAGGGTGAGCGCATCCCCATGGACGTCAAGGCTGGCGACGTTGTCATCTACGGTAAGTTCGGTGGCAACGAGGTCAAGGTCGACGGCGAGAAGTATCTGCTGATGCGCGCCGACGACATCTACGCCGTCGTCGAGGCCTAGTCTCGTCAGAATCTCTGATTCGTCTTTGAACGCGATCGTCGCATAGGACTCGGAAGCGGCGACGCGAGTCACATTTCTTTTGGAGGATTACCTACCATGGCAAAGAACATTACGTTCAACACCGATGCCCGCGCTAAGCTCGCCAAGGGTGTCAACACTCTGGCCGACGCCGTTACCGTCACCATGGGCCCCAAGGGTCGCTACGTTGCGCTGCAGCGCACGTTCGGTGCTCCGACCATCACCAACGACGGCGTTTCTGTCGCCAAGGAGATTGAGCTCGAGGACAACATCGAGAACATGGGCGCCCAGCTGGTGAAGGAGGTTGCCACCAAGACCAACGACACCGTGGGTGACGGCACCACCACCGCAACCCTGCTCGCTCAGGCCATCGTCAACGACGGTCTGCGCAACGTTGCTGCTGGCGCTAACCCGCTGGCCATCCGTCGCGGCATCGACAAGGCCGTCAACGCTGCCGTCGCCGAGATGAAGAAGCAGGCCAAGCCGGTCGAGACCAAGGAGCAGATCGCTTCCGTCGGTACCATCTCTGCCGGTGACCCCGAGGTTGGCGAGAAGATCGCCGAGGCCATGGAGGTTGTGGGCAAGGACGGCGTCATCACCGTCGAGGATTCCCAGACGTTCGACATCACCATCGACACCGTCGAGGGCATGCAGTTCGACAAGGGCTATGTTTCCGCTTACTTCGTCACGGACAACGACCGCATGGAGGCCGTGATGAAGGATCCGTACATCCTCATCACCGACCAGAAGATCTCCAGCGTTCAGGACATCATGCCTGTTCTCGAGGCTGTCCAGCGCGCCGGCCGTGGCCTGCTCATCATCGCTGAGGACATCGACGGCGAGGCTCTGCCGACCCTGGTCCTCAACAAGATCCGTGGCGCTCTCAACGTCTGCGCCGTAAAGGCCCCGGGCTACGGCGATCGCCGCAAGCGCATCCTCGAGGACATCGCCGTCCTCACCGGTGGCCAGGCCGCTCTGGACGAGCTGGGCGTGAAGGTCGCTGACATCACCGCCGATATGCTCGGTACCGCTAAGTCCGTCACCATCTCCAAGGACAACACCGTCGTCGTCGGCGGCGCTGGCTCCAAGGAGGCCATCGACGCCCGCATCGCTCAGATCAAGGGTGAGATGGAGAACACCACCTCTGACTTCGACCGTGAGAAGCTCCAGGAGCGCCTGGCAAAGCTCTCCGGTGGCGTTGCCGTCATCAAGGTCGGCGCTGCTACCGAGTCCGAGCTCAAGGAGATCAAGCACCGCGTCGAGGATGCCCTGCAGGCTACCCGCGCTGCTGTCGAGGAGGGCATCGTCGCCGGCGGCGGCGTCGCCTTCATGGACGCCGCTCCTGCGCTCGATGCTGTCGAGATCGACGACCCCGAGGAGAAGATCGGCGTCGACATCGTCAAGAAGGCTCTGACCGCTCCGGTCGCTACCATTGCCAAGAACGCTGGCTTTGAGGGCGCTGTCGTGGTCGACAAGGTTGCCGAGCTGCCCGCCGGCCAGGGTCTCAACTCTGCCAACGGCGAGTGGGGCGACATGATCGAGATGGGCGTCCTCGACCCCGTCAAGGTCAGCCGCGTCACCCTGCAGAACGCTGCTTCTGTCGCCAGCCTGATTCTCATCACCGAGGCCACCGTCTCCGATGTGCCCAAGAACACTCAGCTTGAGGACGCTATCGCTGCTGCCACCGCTGGTCAGCAGGGCGGCGGTATGTACTAAGGCCGACAAGGTCTAGAACTCCCACCGGGAATCCGGGGGCGTGACGGGGCTTCTCTCCGGAACGTCCTCGGACATGCAAAGAGGCTCCGCATCGCGCTTCGCGCTGCGGAGCCTCTTTGCGTCCTGCGGAAATGTTCCGGAGAGAAGCCCCCGTCACGCCCCCGGATCCCCTGCGTTTACGGCCTTGAGGTCGGCGTGGGCGGAGGACGTGGTTGTTGGGGATACATGTCCCGGTTGCTGTTTCGCGCTTTGCGCGAAAGGCGCATCACTTTGGCGTGGACGGAGAACGTGGTCGTCGCGTTAACTTGTCCCGGGCGTATTTCTGGAGCGTTTCCCCCACCACAAATTACCCTTGGCATACTTGCGCGAAAGCCTGCTGGTGCTACACTTGCAATTGCTGTTTCAGGGCGGGGTGGAATTCCCCACTGGCGGTAAATCGGGCGGTGCCAAAGGGGTGCCGTGGCGCAGGCGAGGTGCCTGCGACCGAGCCGATGAGTCCGCGACCCGTGTGTGCGTTGGTTCGCATGCCGGCTGAACTGGTGAGATCCCAGTACCAACGGTTAGAGTCCGGATGAAAGAGGCAGGTGATCTTATGTCTGAACAGTCGCAGCATATCCATTTTGAGAACACGAATAGGTGGAGCACCAAACAGCTCGTTACCATGGCGTTGATGTGCGCCTTGGGAGCGCTGTTTATGTATGTGCAGCTGCCCATCCTCCCCTCGGCGCCGTTTTTGACGTATGACCCGTCGCTGGTGCCGGCGATGGTGTGTGGATTTGCGTATGGCCCTGGTGCCGGCACGGCTGTTGCCGCTATGGCGATTGTTATCCATGCGCTTACCACGGGCGATTGGGTCGGTGCGCTTATGAACTTGGTTGCCACGCTGGGCTATATTCTGCCTGCGGCTATCGTTTACCAGAAGATGCACACCTACAAGGGTGCCGTGATTGGCCTGGCACTGGGCGTTATTGCCGCTACGGTGCTTTCTATGGTTGCGAATCTGACCATTGGCGTTTGGTTCTGGTATGGCTCGGTCGATGTGATTGCCCCGCTCATGATTCCTGCCGTGCTGCCGTTTAACCTCATCAAGACCGTGCTCAACTCGGTGTTGACGCTGGCGGTGTACAAGGCGGTCTCTAATCTCATCACGCCCAAGAAGGACCAGGTCAAAGGCCGCGCATGATTGAGTGTCGGGGCGTTTCCTTTAGCTATGACGGTGCTGCACCGGCGCTCGATGGCATCGATCTGAACATCGAGGATGGCGAGTTTTTCTGCATCCTCGGCGGAAACGGGTCGGGCAAGTCGACGTTTGCCAAGCATTTGAACGCGCTGCTGCAGCCCGATACGGGAACGGTGTGCGTCAACGGCATGGACGCGTCCGATCCCGAGCTGGTCTACGACATCCGTTCGACTGCGGGCATGGTGTTCCAGAATCCCGACGACCAGCTTGTGGCGACGCTTGTCGAGGACGATGTCGCGTTTGGTCCCGAGAACTTAGGGGTTGAATCGGCCCAGATCGCGCAGCGCGTGCGCGAGGCGCTGAAGGCCGTGGGTCTGGTGGGCTTTGAGCGCCACGAGACCCACGCTCTCTCGGGAGGACAAAAGCAGCGCGTGGCGCTTGCCGGCGTGCTGGAGCCGCGCGTGCTCATCTTGGATGAGGCCTCCTCGATGCTCGATCCGCGCGGGCGCAAGGGCCTTATGAAGGCCTGTCACGCGCTGCACGAACGCGGAATGACCATCGTGATGATTACGCACTTTATGGAAGAAGCCGCCGAGGCCGATCGTGTCGCGGTGTTTCGGGCGGGGCACGTTGCCATGCTCGGTACGCCCGAGGAAATTTTGACGCGGGCGGATGAGCTTGCGCAGCTCAACCTGGATATGCCGGAGTCGTGTCGTCTGGGCATGGCGCTTCGTACGAAGGGCGTGCCTGTTCATGCGCAGGTGCGTGAGGCGGATATGGTCGCCGAGATTGCGCAGGCTTATGCCGAGCGAAGTGGGGCAGGCATCGCGGGGCAGTCTTCCGTATCCCAGTCGGAAATCGCTGACGGCACTGTTCCGGTAGACAACGAGGGCAACGCGTCGGAGCCCGTCATCGAGCTATCCCATGTTTCGTACAGTTATTCGCTCAGTCCGCGCGAGCGCCGCCGCTGGCATAAGCGCTCGGCCACTGCGGGCAAATCGAGCAAACAGGCTCTCTGGGGAAACGACCCAAGCAGCCCGTGGGCGCTGCGCGATGTATCGCTGACGGTGCGTCGCGGCGAGTTCCTGGGCTTGGCAGGTCATACCGGTTCGGGTAAGTCGACGCTGGTCCAGCATCTCAACGGTTTGATTCGCCCCCAGGAGGGATCCGTTCGCGCGCTGGGGCTCGATCTGTCAAACAAGAAAGACGCCGCCGCGGTTAAGGCCAAGGTCGGCGTGGTGTTTCAATATCCTGAGCGTCAGCTGTTTGCCGAAACCGTGGCGCAGGACGTGGCGTTTGGTCCACATAACCTTGGCTTGCCGCAAGATGAAGTCGACCGTCGTGTCGAGTCATCGCTCTCACGCGTGGGCCTCGACCTTTCCACGGTCGGCGACAAGAGTCCCTTTGAGCTTTCGGGCGGTCAGCAACGGCGTGTGGCATTCGCCGGCGTGCTCGCCATGGAGCCCGAAGTCCTGGTGCTCGATGAGCCCATGGCGGGGCTCGATCCGGCTGCGCGCAGGGATTTCCTTGAGCTTATCGATCGACTTCACCGCGATGGCCTGACCGTTGTCATGGTTTCGCATAGTATGGATGACCTGGCCAATTGCTGCGACCGTATTGTCGTGATGAACGAGGGCGCGGTGTTTGCCGAGGGCACGCCCGCTCAGGTTTTTGCGCATGCCGATGAGCTTAAATCAATCGGCTTGGGCGTTACCGCCGCCCAGCGTATGGCGCTGGCGCTTACGGAGGCGGGCGTGCCGCTGCGCTTTGACGGCCTCTATACGGTTGAGTCGCTGACAGACGAGTTGGTGGACCTGCTAATCGGTTGCTCGGGCGGTCCTTCTAACGTCGCGGACATTGCTAAATTCAAGACGGTCGCGCGAGAGAAGGGCTGCTAATGGAGGCGTTTTCGTTTGGCAGCTACTATCCCGGCGATAGTGCGATCCACCGCCTGGACCCGCGAACTAAGTTGCTCTTGGGCTTTGTGTTTCTGATCACGACGCTGACCGTCGGCGGCTTCCGCGGACTGGCCCCTGTCGCAATGTTTGTCGTGCTGATCTATGCCGTGTCTCGGGTGCCGGTTCGTCGCGTTCTGTCGTCGATGGCGCCGCTGCTGGCAATCGTCGTCGTGGTCGCGGTGCTCAACTTGTTTACCGACCAGAGCGGGCGCATTCTGTGGCAGCTCGGCTTTTTGCAGATAAGCGAGGGCTCGCTGCATTCCGCCGCCTTTATGGCGTGCCGCCTGACCTTGATGATGGCCGGTATGAGCGCTATCACGCTCACCACGCCGACGCTCGACCTCACTGCGGGCTTTGAGCGTCTGCTCGCACCGTTTGCGCGCGTGGGGCTTCCGGCGCATGAGCTCGGCATGATCATGGGTATCGCGTTGCGCTTTATGCCGCAGTTCGCTACCGAGATGAAGCAGACGGCCGATGCGCAGGCGAGCCGCGGTGCGCGCGTGACGGGAGGCCCGCTCGGCGGCGTGCGTATGCTCGGCAGTGTGGCCATTCCGCTGTTCACGGGCGTGTTCCGTCATGCCGAGACGCTTTCGGCCGCCATGGATGCGCGTTGCTATCACGGCGAACAGGGACGCACGCGTCTGCATGCACTTACGTTTGGCCGCGGCGATGCGTTGGCGGCGGTGGTGACGGCGTTGCTGCTCATCTGCGTCATCGTCATCAACCTTCAACTTGTTTAGGCGCGATTCGAGCGCAAGAAAGGGGTCCCTATGACCGACAACGACCGCACGGCTCAGCTTGAGCGCGCCTGTTCGTATCTCAGGCGCATTCCGGCGTGGTATCTGGCCACGACCGATGTAGCCGACGGGCATCAGCCTCGCGTGAGGCCGTTTTCGTTTGCCATGGTCGATGACGGTAAACTGTGGTTTTGTACGTCGCGCGACAAAGATGTGTGGGCGGAGCTGAGCGCGAATCCCAAGTTTGAGGTATCGGGCTGGAAGCCGGGGGAGTGCTGGATCGTGTTAACCGGTGAGGCCGCGCTCGAGGACGATGCAGTCGTGAGCGACAAGGTGCGTCAGGCGGGCTTTAGGCACATGGTGGGCATTGGCGAGCAACACGATAGCGCCAACAACGGCCGCCTTGCATTCTTCTCGGTCCGCAACATCGCCGCGCGATTCTGCGATATCGACGGCAGCGAAGAGCGCCTCGAGCTCTAATTTCCCAAATTGACTACCCATTGCAAAAAGACTGG
>USIL01000072.1:0-6670 GCA_900554655.1 uncultured Collinsella sp. | reverse complement strand
TCCTGATCACGCCGACGGGCGCAAACAGGAGCCCGGCATTCGTCTTGGTAAGCAATTCATATGCGGGCCTCCTTTCGCATCCCGGTTCAGCGGTCGGTTTAATTACCTACCGCCTTTGTGTGTTTTGAATAGTACGAGCATTGTTTCGCTCGGTCAATCACTTAAAAGCGCTAACCTGTTATCGGTTTTATAGATAGCAATCGAAAGGACGGCGCCGATGACCCTCCAGCAGCTTCGTTTCCTGATCGCCGTAGCAGAGTCCGGCTCAATCAATGCCGCAGCTCAGCGCCTCTATACCGCTCAGTCCAACATCTCAAACGCCGTCAAAAGCCTGGAGCAGGAACTCCACCTGGAGATCTTTACGCGCTCCAGCCGCGGCGTCACGCTCACCAACGACGGCACCGAGCTTTTGGGCTATGCGCGCCAGGTCGTAGAGCAGGCCGATATGCTCGAGGCCCGCTACGAGGACGGCGGCACCCCGCAAGCCCGCCTCGCCATTTCCGCCCAGCACTACGCCTTTTCGGTCGAGGCCTTTGTCAACGTGGTCGAGCGTTGCCGCGACAGCAAGTTCGAGTTCATCATGCGCGAGACCACCACGTCGCAGATCATCGATGACGTCCGCGCGTTTCGCAGCGACATCGGCATCCTGTATCTGGACGACTTTAACGATCGTGTCCTACAGAAAGCCTTTACCGATGCCCGAGCAAGCTTCCATCACCTCTTTGATGCAAAGGTCCACGTGTTCGTAAGTGAGCGCCACCCGCTTGCCCGCCGCCCGCAGCTGTCCCTTGCCGACCTTACGCCCTATACGCGCTACAGCTTTGAGCAGGGAACCTCAAACTCCTTCTATTACGCCGAGGAGCCGTTTAGCTACATCCCCTGCGATCGCAATATTCGAGTCTCTGACCGCGGCACGCTCACCAACCTGCTGATCACCTCGAACGGCTACACGCTCTCCACCGGCGTGCTCTCAAACGAAATGCAATGGGGCATGGCATCGATTCCGCTGGCAGATGCCCCGACGATGCACGTAGGCTATATCATGCACGATGAACGCAAGGCCTCTCCCCTGTTGCAGCAATACCTCGACGAGCTCGACCGCATCATCCAAGAAAACCAGCCGTCAGAGGACGGGGTAGATATGGTAGATTGCTAGCCCTCGGCGAACGCGGCGCTACAATGGTCACTCACACGAAACGTACCCAACGAAAGGAACCATGTGAAGGTCATCATCTATACCGACGGCTCGGCCCGATCAAATCCGGGACGCGGCGGATACGGTGCCGTGCTCAAATACACCAATCCCGCCGGCAAGACCTTCACCTCCGAGCTTTCGCGCGGCTACGCCAAGACCACCAACAACCGCATGGAGCTCATGGCGGTCATCGTGGCGCTCGAGGCACTTAACCGCCCCTGCGAGGTCGAGGTCCATTCCGATTCGCAGTACGTCGTCAACGCCTTTAACAAGCACTGGATCGACGGCTGGAAAAAGCGCGGATGGAAAACCGCCAACAAGCAGCCCGTCAAGAACCGCGACCTGTGGGAGCGCCTACTCACTGCCAAAAGCAAGCACAAGGTTGAGTTCATCTGGGTTAAGGGTCACGCCGGCCACGAGCTCAACGAGCGCTGCGATGAGCTTGCCACCACGGCGGCCGACGGCAGCAACCTCGATATCGACACCGGCTTTAACGAGAGCGACCTGTAACGGCGTTTTCGCACGCTATTTCCTGCCCCCTCGCGCTACACTCATCCTGTAAACCGAACGGCACGAGGGGGATACATGCTGCGTATAGCGACCATCGGCACATCCATGATTACCGACGACTTTATCCAAGTCGTCAACGCCAACGACCAAGCCGCGTTTGTGGGCACGCTCTCGCGCGATGCCAATCGCGGTGCTGCCTTTACCGCCGAGCGCGGTGGCGAGCGTAACTTCACCGCACTTGATGAGCTCGCGTCCGCCGCCGACGTCGACGCCGTCTATATCGGCAGCCCTAACGCACTTCACTACGAGCAGGCCCTTGCCTGCATCGCCGGTGGCAAGCACGTCATCGTCGAGAAACCCTTCTGCGCCACCGAAGCGCAGGCGCTGGAAGTCTTCCGCGCTGCCGAGGCAGCAGGTGTCGTGGCCCTCGAGGCCATGCGTCCCCTCCACGATCACGCCTTCCACGCCATCGAGGACGCCCTGGGCGAGATCGCCCCCATCCGCCGTGCCTCATTGCGCTTTGGCAAGTATTCCTCGCGCTACAACGAGATTCTCGCGGGACGCGCCACCAATATCTTCGACTGCAATATGGCATCGGGTTCCCTCATGGACATTGGCGTCTACGCCGTCGAGCCCATGGTCGAGATTTTCGGCATGCCCTCCGGCCTTACGAGCATGACTACTCTGCTCGACCCCACCACGCGACAGCTCACGCACGGCCCCATCGACGGCTGCGGTTCCATCCTCGCCAGCTATGGCGGAGGCCGCATCTCCGTCGAGCTCGCGCACTCCAAAATTACGAATGACCTACTGCCCTCGCAGATCGAAGGCGAGCGTGGCACTATCCAGATCGACCATCTGTCCACGCCCCGCAACGTCCGCATCGACTATCGCGGCGACGTCGTACGCGGCTCGGCGACCGAGGCGCCGCGCGAACAGGGCGACAACGGCCGCGTGCTCGACCTGCCCAAATCGAGCAACACCATGGAATACGAACTCACAGACTTTATCACCGCCATCGGCGGCATCGATAACGTCAAGGAAGAGATTTGGGAGACCCCGGCGGGACGCCACGAGCTTGGCCACTACCGCGATGTCACGCTCGTCTCACTACGCATCATGGATGCCGTGCGTCAGCAGGCCGGCATAACCTTCCCGGCCGACGCAGGCAAGCAGGCATAGCGATGGGCCTCTTCGATACGTTCTTCTCCAGCGTCACCGGCGGCAGTCGAGAGCCTCAAAAACCGTCAAACGTCGAGCTCGAGCTGCGCCGCAGGCTTACCGTGCTTGCAAGCGACGAGGCCACTCAAGACACTCCCCTGCGTTATTTCCTGCGCTGGGCGGGGCAAGTCCAAGGCGTTGGTTTTCGCTTTACCAACACCAACCTCGCGCAGGCACGCGCACTCACCGGCTGGGTGCGTAACATGGAAGACGGCTCAGTCGAGATGGAGATACAGGGAGCTCCGGCAGACATCCTATCTCATCTCGAGGCACTTCATGCCTCCTACGAGCGCATGGGAACGCGTTTTCGCCTTGTAGATGCCCAGGCCCGAGCCCCACTTGCCAATGAAGACGGTTTCAGTCCTCATTATTAGTATTGTGTGCTAAATACGGTATCATTTACCTACGACCGTTGATAGAAAAGAGGCGAGGCGCATGGCGGTGCAAAGAAGGAATACCAAGCAGCGAAAGCTGGTTCTTGACGCCGTGCGCCAAAGCTACAACCATCCCACCGCCGACGAAATCTACAACGTCGTGCGCGCGCAGGATGACAAAATCAGCCGCGGTACGGTCTACCGCAACCTCAATCTCTTGGCCGACGCCGGCGAGATCCTCTCCATCAAGACGCCGGGCGGCAGCCGCTTCGATCGCACGATCGAGCCGCACGCACATATCATCTGCACCTCATGCAGCCGCGTCATCGACGTACCGCTCCCCTTCGATGCCCAGCTCGACGCCAAAGCGTCCGAGCAAATCGGCTGGCACGTCACGTCGCACTACACCATCTTCGAGGGTCTCTGCCCCGACTGCCGGTAGATGTTTGGAACATGCCTTAAAATCCACCTTTCCGCACTTTGCAGCAAAAAGTAGATTCCTAGACATGTCCCAAATGTCTACTCAGCAAGTAGACGACGCAGCTCTTCTTCGACCGTGCGCACGTAGCGGACGCGGTCGTTAATGCCACGCATAGAGGGGTTGCAGCTCTCCATCAGATAGGGATGGCCCACGACGTTGAGCATGTCGCGATCGTTCTCATTGTCGCCAAATGCCATCATCTCATCGGGCGAAATCCCCAGGACACGACCGTATTCGGCAAGCGCGGAGCCCTTGCCCGAACCGAAACCGATAAAGTCCGTCCATTCGGTTCCCGACGTCATCACGTCAACACGGTCGCTAAAGAGGCGCTCAAAATACTCCAGGGCCGCCGGCTGATCCACCTCGGGCGTCTGGAAGGCAATCTTAATGACGTCCTCGTCGATGTCCTCGGGGCGGGCGACCACCGCCACATCGCAGTGGACCTCATAGCGCAAATGATCGACGAACGCATCGTTGCCGCTCATGGTGTAGAGGTGTCCCTCACACGAAAGGGTCACGTCGGCATGGGGATACGCAACCACGGCATTCGCGATATCCATAGCAAGGCTACGCTCCATGGAACGCTTGACAACGGCACGTCCCTCGCTCATCACCAGGGCTCCGTTTTCGCATACATAGGCGAGCTCATCGGCCACCGGGGCAAACAGGTAGCGCAAGCTCGCATATTGACGGCCGCTCGCCGGCATAAACACGATACCGCGACGATGCAGCTCATCGATAAGCTCAAAGGCCTCGGAACGCGGCTCGCGCTCCCCCGGATGCAGCAACGTGCCGTCCAAATCGCATGCAATCAGCTTGATTCCTTCAAGACCCATATGCTCCCCCACAGCATCTCATCAACAGAAAGGCGGACTTTGAATAGTTGTCTCTCAAAGTCCGCCTTACTTATACGCACGTTAACCGCGCGCCTTCTTTACAATCGTAAAGTCTGGAGCCATACTCACAACGGCATCCGCCGCACTCGACGCAAAGCGCCGGTCCGAATCGAGTTCACGGGTAACCGTCGAGAGCCGAACGCCCTCGACGCCCCGGAGCATGCGGCCCAAAACAGGCTGCACCGGCGTATACATGCGCACGGTATACTCGTCCGAATCGCCTCGAAAAAGCGGCGCATGCATATTGCCGATCTCCCAGCACGCATGCGCGAGCGCAATCGGGTCCATGCGGTCAACTTCGACCAAATAAACCTCGGCGCTGCGCAGGCGCACGACAACCGCCACGGGCACCACGCCCGAACGGTCGACGGCGAGCACGTCGCCGTCGACAAAACGACCGCCGTCGGCAGTATCCAGCCGAACATCGACCGTGCGCCCCAGCTCCGTCACGCCCACAAACGCGCATACATCAGCCTGGTCCCAATCGAGCAGTAGCTCGTCAACTTCAAAGACGCCGCCCAGCTTCCGGCGAAGCAGAAGTTCATAGGACGGATCGTTGAGATTTCCCAAGCATGTCGTCGAAACCAAGCGCTCAGGCATGCTCTAACCCTCGACCTCGACGAGCTCGATATCAAAGTTGAGGTCCTTGCCGGCAAGCTCGTGGTTGGCATCGAGCGTCACAGCCTCGGGCGTTACGTCGATGACGACGGCGGGGACAGGCATGCCGCTCGGCGTGGACAGGAAGAGCTTCATGCCCTTCTCGATCTGCTCGATGTTGGGAACCTGCTCGGCCGGGAAGGTAATAACCATCTCGGGATTGTGCTCGCCGTAGGCATCGGCAGCAGGAATGTGCACGGTCTTCTTCTCGCCCCCCTGCATGTCGACAACAGCGGCGTCGAAGCCCTTGATCATCTGACCGGCGCCGCAGGTGAACTCCAGCGGCTCGCCGCGATCGTAGGAGCTATCGAACTGCGTGCCGTCGTCGAGCGTGCCGCGATAATGAGTCTTGACCTTCTTGCCCTGGTTGGACATGGTAACCTCCGTGATAAGGGCGGCGCACAACGTGGGCCGCCATGAACATATGGCGCTAACTATACCCTAGTCATACAATTCAAAGACAGTTTGCAAAGAAACGCTGCAACCGGAGGAACCATGGCATATCCCGTATTTGACCTACACTGCGACACCGCCGACCGCATCGGCTGGGCCACGCTCGATCTCGACCTGCGCTTTACCGCCGGCACCGACGGTTATTTCCCCGGCGACGAAACGCATCCGCAAGATTTCGACCTCATCGAGGGCAACGCCTGCGCCATCTCGCTCGCAAAGATCGGCAACACGCCATGGGCACAGTGCTTCGCCACGTTTGTCCCCGACGAGATTCCCACCGCCCACGCCGCGCGCTTCCAGGCGCAGATCATGGCGCATATGAGCGGCCAGGCAATGCTCAACCACGACCGCATGGTCAACGTACGCAGCGCGGCAGACATTCGCCCCGCGCTCAAAGACGGCAAGGTCGCCTGCATCCACACCATCGAAAACGCCACGTTCTTTGCCGAGGACCCCGCGCTGATCGAGGTGCTCAAGAGCTTGGGCGTACTCATGTCATCGCTCAGCTGGAATGCGCAGGGACCGCTCGCGAGCGGACACGATACCCACGCCGGCCTCACCGCCGCCGGCATCGAGGCACTTACGCAGATGGAGCACGCCGGCATGGTGCTCGACGTCTCCCACCTCAACGATGAGTGCTTTGACGAGGTTGTCGCCCACGCCCCACGTCCCTTCGTCGCCAGCCACTCCAACTCTCGTGCAGTTTGCGGCGTTAAGCGCAACCTCACCGACGACCAGTTCCGCACCATTCGCGACATGGGTGGCATCGTCGGCCTCAACTACTGCAGCGAGTTCCTTTCCAACGACGCAACCGACAAGACAGCCGCAGACGTCACCTTCGACCAGCTGGCGGCACATATCGAGCACTGGCTCGACCTGGGCG
>USIL01000071.1:0-6680 GCA_900554655.1 uncultured Collinsella sp. | reverse complement strand
CAGCGCACAGCCAAGCACCTTGGCCGTATTGAGCTTCTCGGTGTGAAATGCCAGGGCGGCAAAGAGGATTGCGAGGAAGTTGGCGCTGGCCTCGATGATGGAGCTCGACATGGCGCTGGCGCGCGAGAGGCCCAGATAGAAAAAGAAGTACTGCCCGATAGTCTGGAAGAGCGACAAGACAAAGATGGGCTTGATGTCGCGCGCTTGCGGTATGAGGGGGCGGCGTTGGGCCGCGCTCATCCCAACGATAACCAGGGCGCCGGCAAGCGTAAAGCGTAAACCTGCAAAGAGCAGCTGCGAAGCGCTATCGTGCGCTGGGATGCTAAAGAGTGCGTAGCCGATCTTGATGCAGGGAAAGGCCGATCCCCAGAGTGCACAGCAAACAAGACAGCCCAGGATGAGTCCGGGCAGGGTGGCGAGATACGGCTTGCGGCTTTCCATGATGTCCTTCCTACATGCGCGAAGTAAAAAAGAACCCGCCACCGGATGTGTCGGTGGCGGGTGTTGTTACCCGAAGGGATTGTACCTGATGGGAAAGGTTTAAGCGAAGTAGGCCACGCCGCTCTCAAAGATCGGCATGAACTTATCGCCGGGGACATGCTCGGGCACGTTGCGGTACAGGTTGTCGCCGCGACGCTCGGCATGGCCCATCTTGCCCAGGACGCGGCCGTCGGGGCTCGTGATGCCCTCGATGGCGAGTGCGGAGCCGTTGGGGTTGACGGAGAGATCCATGCTGGGCTTGCCGTCCTCGCCCACGTACTGCGTGGCGACCTGGCCGTTGGCGATCAGCTGGGCGAGCACTTCGTCGTTGGCGACAAAGCGGCCCTCGCCGTGGCTGATGGCGACGGTGTAGGGGTCGTCCAGGCTGCACTGCGACAGCCACGGGGACAGGTTGGACGAGATGCGGGTACGCACCAGACGGCTCTGGTGGCGACCGATGGTGTTGAACGTCAACGTGGGCGCATCGGGCGTGGCGTCGACGATGTCGCCGTAGGGCACCAGACCGAGCTTGATCAGGGCCTGGAAGCCGTTGCAGATGCCCAGCATCAGGCCATCGCGGGCCTTGAGCAGGTCGCGGACTGCCTCAGTGACCTCGGGAGCGCGGAAGAACGCCGTGATGAACTTGGCGGAGCCGTCGGGCTCGTCGCCGCCCGAGAAGCCGCCGGGGATCATGACAATCTGGCTCTGGCGAATACGGCGGGCGAGCTCGTGGGTGCTCTCGGCGACGGCCTCGGGCGTGAGGTTGTTGATCACGAAGGTGTCGGCCTCGGCACCGGCGGCACGGAAGGCGCGGGCGCTGTCGTACTCGCAGTTGTTACCGGGGAACACGGGGATGATCACGCGCGGGCGGGCGATCTTGGCGCCGCCGTACACGTGGATATCCTTGGCGTGGAAGTCGATGGTCTCGACCTCGGGGGTCTCGCCGGCGCTGCGGTAGGCGAAGACGCCCTCGATGCCGCTCTCCCAGGCCTCCTGGAGCTTGGCGAGCTCGATGACCTCGGAGCCGGTGTCGATGACATAGCCCTCGACGGTGGTACCCAGGGGCTCGACGACAACGCCGTCGGCGACCTCGGGCAGCTCGGCGTCCTCGGCGAGCTCGACGATAAAGCTGCCGTAGAGCGGGGTGAAGAGGCTCTCCACGTCTACATCCTCGGCAAGCTCGATACCGATCTGGTTACCGACGCACATCTTAAAGAGGCTCTCGGCGCCGCAGCCGTAGCCGGGCGTGGAGACGGCTAGGGCGTCACCGGTGGCGGTGAGCGCCTCGACGGCGTCAAATGCGGCGAGCAGCTGCTGGGCGTCGGGACGGTAGTCCTCGCCATAGGTGGCGGGGGCGATGCGGACGACGCGGTGCGTGAGGCCCTTGAACTCGGGCGAGACGGCGCGGGCGGCCTTGCCCACGGCGACGGAGAAGCTGATCAGGGTCGGCGGAACGTTGAGCTCGCCGGCCTCGTCCTCAAACGAACCGCTCATGGAGTCCTTGCCGCCGATGGCGCCGGCACCCAGGTCGACCTGGGCCATGAGGGCGCCCAGGACGGCTGCCGTGGGCTTGCCCCAGCGCTCGGCCTCGGTGCGCAGACGCTCGAAGTACTCCTGGAAGGAGAGATAGGCGCGCTTGTGCTCAAAGCCGGCAGCCACGAGCTTGGCGATGGACTCGACCACGGACAGGTAGGCGCCCGCAAACTGGTCGGCCTCCATCAGATAGGGGTTGAAGCCCCATGCCATGGCACTCGCCGTGGTGGTCTCGCCGCCCACGGGGAACTTGGCGACCATGGCCGAGCTGGGGGTGAGCTGCGTCTTGCCGCCAAAGGGCATGAGCACGGTCGCGGCGCCGATGGTGGAGTCGAAGCGCTCGGAAAGGCCCTTGTTGGAAGCGACGTTGAGGTCGGTGACGAGCGAGGTCATGCGCTCGGCGAGCGTGGTGCCGGCCCAGCTGGGCTGCCACACGCTACGGGCGCACACGTGGGCGACCTGGTGCTTGGGTGCGCCGTTGGAGTTGAGGAACTCGCGGGACAGGTCGACGATGGCGACGCCGTTCCAGGCCATGCGCATGCGCGGCTCAGCGGTAACCTCGGCGATAACGGTCGCCTCCAGGTTCTCCTCGGCGGCGTAGCCCATGAACTCCTCGACGTCACCGTCGGCGACGGCGCAGGCCATGCGCTCCTGGGACTCAGAGATAGCGAGCTCGGTGCCGTCCAGGCCGTCGTACTTCTTGGTCACGGTGTCCAGGTCGACATACAGGCCGTCGGCAAGCTCGCCCACGGCGACCGAGACGCCGCCGGCGCCAAAGTCGTTGCAGCGCTTGATCAGACGGCAGGCGTCGCCGCGGCGGAACAGACGCTGCAGCTTGCGCTCGACGGGGGCGTTGCCCTTCTGGACCTCGGCGCCCGAGGTCTCGATGGACTCGGTGTTCTGGGTCTTGGAGGAGCCGGTGGCGCCACCGATGCCATCACGGCCGGTGCGGCCGCCCAGCAGGATGATCTTGTCGGTGGGGGCGGGGCACTCGCGACGAACGTGGTTTGCCGGGGTAGCGCCCACGACGGCGCCAACCTCCATGCGCTTGGCCACGTAACCGGGGTGATAGAGTTCGTTGACCTGACCGGTGGCAAGGCCGATCTGGTTGCCGTAGCTGGAGTAGCCGGCGGCGGCAGTGGTCACGAGCTTGCGCTGCGGCAGCTTGCCCTCGAGCGTCTCGGAAACCGGGACGGTGGGGTCACCGGCGCCGGTGACACGCATGGCCTGGTACACGTAGCTGCGGCCCGAGAGCGGGTCGCGGATGGCGCCGCCCACGCAGGTGGCGGCACCGCCGAAGGGCTCGATCTCGGTCGGGTGGTTGTGGGTCTCGTTCTTAAACAGGAACAGCCAGTCCTGGTCCTCGCCGTCGACATCGACCTTCACCTTGACGGTGCAGGCGTTGATCTCCTCGGACTCGTCGACATCGGTCATGACGCCGGTCTTCTTAAGGTACTTGGCGCCGATGGTGCCCATGTCCATGAGGCAGACGGGCTTGGCGTCGCGGCCGAGTTCGTGGCGCATCTCCATGTAGCGGTCGAAGGCTTGCTGCACCACGGCGTCGTCGATCGTCACGTCGTCCAGGACGGTGCCGAAGGTGGTGTGGCGGCAGTGGTCGGACCAGTAGGTGTCGATCACGCGGATCTCGGTGATGGTGGGGTCGCGGTCCTCATCGCGGAAGTACTGCTGGCAGAAGGCGATGTCTGCCTCGTCCATGGCAAGGCCGCGATCGGCGATAAAGGCGGCAAGGCCGGCCTCGTCGAGCTCGCGGAAGCCGTCGAGCACCTCGACGGGCTGGGGCTCGGGGGTCTCCATGTACAGCGTCTCGGGCAGGTCGAGCGAGGCGATGCGAGCCTCGACGGGGTTCACCACGTAGTGCTTGATGGCATCGATGGCGGCCTCGTCCAGAGCGCCCGAGATCATATAGACCTTGGCGGAGCGCACGGCGGGGCGCTCACCCTGGCTGATGAGCTGCACGCACTCGCTGGCGGAGTCGGCGCGCTGGTCAAACTGGCCAGGCAGGAACTCGACGGCAAAGACGGCGCCATCGCTTGCGGGGAGTTCGTCGTAGGTCACATCGACCTGGGGCTCGCTAAAGACGGTCGGCACGCAGGAGCGGAAAAGCTCCTCGTCGATGCCCTCGACGTCGTAGCGGTTGATGATCCTCAGGGCCTCGATGCCCTTGATGCCGAGAATTTCGGTCAGCTCGCCCTTGAGCTGCTGAGCCTCGACGTCGAACCCGGGTTTCTTCTCCACGTAGATACGAGAGACCATTGGTTCCTGCCTTCCTGATCGGTTGGGCGTACGGTACGGTATGCGGCAGCGGTCGGTTTGCGGGGTCTGCCCTGCGGTCGCCTTGAGCCACATGTTTGTAAACCTCACTATGATACGACAGCTCGCGGCGCGTTGAGGACGGCGAGGGTGCTACAGTGAAGCGCAAACAAGAGAAAGGCATCACATGGCATTCGTTTCGCTCGCCATCATCGCACTCGTGGCCTTTGCGAGTCCTTTTATCGCCTCGGCGATTCCCGGAAAACCCGTTCCCGAGACGGTCTTTTTGCTCGTGCTCGGCGCGGTGCTGGGACCCCATATGCTCGGCGTCATCCATGTAGATGCTGAGGTCTCGCTTGTGTCCGAGCTGGGCCTGGCCTTTTTGTTCCTGCTTGCCGGCTTTGAGATCGACCCCAAGAGCATCACGGGCGTCGAGGGGCGCTACGGCTTGGCGACGTGGGTCGTCACGTTTGGTATCGCCTGGCTTGCCGTGCGCTTTACCCCGTGGTTCTCAGTCAGTCATTTCGACGGTATCGCCGTGACGCTTGCCCTCACTTCGACGGCGCTCGGTACGCTCGTGCCCATTATGCGTGAGCGCTCGCTCACCGGCACGCGCGTGGGCGACTCGATTCTCGCGTATGGCACTTGGGGCGAGCTCGGTCCCGTGCTCGCCATGTCGGTGCTGTTGTCTGCCCGCACTGGCATCCAAACGCTCGTTATCCTTGGCTTGTTTGCGGTGGTTTGCGTGTTGCTGGCCGTGGTCCCGAGCCGCTCCAAGCGCGTCGGCAGCCGCTTCTTTGCGTTTGTTGAGGAGCGCGCCGATACCACGTCGCAGACCTTCGTGCGCCTGACGGTGCTCATCCTGGTCACGCTCGTGGCATTCTCGGCTGTCTTTGATCTCGACATCGTGTTGGGTTCTTTTGCCGCCGGCTTTGTCCTGCGCTATATCATCCCCGAGGGCAACCATACGCTCGAGACCAAGCTCGACGGTCTGGCCTACGGTTTTTTGATTCCGGTGTTCTTTACCGTATCGGGCGCAAAGATCGATCTGACGGCCGTGGCGTCGCGCCCGGGTCTGCTCGTGGGCTTTATCGTGGCGTTGTTGATTATTCGTGCCGTGCCCATTCTTATTTCCATGAGCATTTGTCCTGCGACGCGCGATGTGTCGGCGTATGGTCGCATTACCGTGGCCCTGTACTGCACCACGGCGCTGCCGATCATCGTTGCCGTGACGAGCGTTGCCGTCAACGCGGGCGCGCTGTCGCAAGACGTCGCATCGGTTATGGTCGCTGCCGGCGCCATCACGGTGTTCTTGATGCCGCTGCTCGCGCAGCTCTTCTACCGCGTGGTCGATGCAGCGCCGGTCACCGCCGTGGCAGAGGTTGCCGAGCATCCATCCGATGCGCTCGACATCCTGCGCGCCCACCACGACCTAGCGAGCTTGCTCGCACGCGAGCATGAGCTGCTGACTTCGCATGGCCATGGTCGCGTATTCGAGGGACTGCCTACGCTCGATACGATTGCCGAGCGTCTTTCCGCCGAGGCGGCGAGCGGCCACATCGATGCCCGCATCGTGGACGCGGCGCACCTGCTTGCCGATAAGACCTATGGAGACGAGGTCGACCCGTCCAAACTGACTCCGCGCGAGCGTCGCCGCCTGGAGCGCGCCAAGCTCGCCGTGCGCGAATACCGCCGCCGCATGCTGGAGCTCTATGCAAGAGAAGAAGCCGAGGACGACGACGGCAAGTAGTCGATACTCTCTCGGGGAAGCCGCGTCCTGCTTTGAAGGCTCGGAACGGGATGTGGTTTCCGAAACGGGGGCCGTTGGGAAACTGTGTCCCGGAATGGGCGCTCAGAGTGGGATGCAGTTTCCGCGAGAGACCCGTTGCGGAAACGGTATCCCAGAATCGGCGTTCAAAACGGGGCGCTCTTTCCGAAACATGGCCCTGAGGGAAGCTGCGTCCCGGTCTGAGTCGGAATTCCGGGACACAGCTTCCCTTTCAAACAGAAGAAGGCGCGCTGCCTGCAGTTGATGCAGACGGCGCGCCTTCTTTGTTGGACTATGTTGAGGCTGGGAGCTGAGGCTTGTGGTCCCTTAAGAGCGGGCGGCTCCGTCGACGGGGAGCACGGCGCCCGTGACATAGGAGGACATGTTGCTCGCTAGGAAAACGAAGGCGTTGGCGACGTCCTCGGGCTCACCCATGCGGCCGAGAGGGATAGTGGCGATGATGGGTTTGATGACCTCTTCGGGCAGGTTGGCGACCATGTCAGTCTTAGTCACGCCAGGGGCAACGGCGTTGACGCGAATACCCATAGGGGCGAGCTCGCGCGAGAGTGACTGGACCATACCGTTGACGGCAAACTTGGACGTGGGGTAACCGACGCCGGAGGGCTGG
>USIL01000070.1:0-6697 GCA_900554655.1 uncultured Collinsella sp. | reverse complement strand
TAAAGCCAAACGGCTCGAACACGCCGGCCGCAATCTGTTGCATCTTTTGCCAGGCGCGCATCTCGGCGCCGATAAGGTCGCGGGTTCCCTCCGCCTTCTGTGCCTGCATGGGCAAACACCTTTCTTTTGTATCGCGTCATAGGTAGTGGTCATTATACGGCACAAAAACAAAACGCGGCGGCGCGTCTGACCGAACGAGGGTATGGGGACTCGTTCGGCCAGATGCGCCGCCGCTGTTTGTGATCCGTTTTCCTCCGTCCCCTTCGGATCACGTGATCTGTTGGGGACGGAGGAAAACGGATCATTTCGTAGGCCCGTGGCCGCCTTGGAAACCGAATGATGGTACGAGCATCCATTCGGCTTCCAGGGCAGCCACGGACAGAACGGGGCGAACAGCAAAGAGCGATGGACGTCTACTCCCCCGCCACGCTCGCGCGCAGCTTGGCGGCGATGGGCTCGGATGCCAGCAGGAACACGAGCATGACCACGGAGCACGCCAGGCACACAATCCAGGCGCTCGCAAAGGAGCCCGTGGCATCGAACAGCACACCCGAGACAATGGCACCCACGGTGCCGCCGACCATCTCGAGCGAGGTAATGGTACCCGTGACTTTGCCGAGATCGGCCATGCCAAACTGCTTGGACGCGGCGATGGTAGGCGTGATGGTGCCCATGCACGTTCCGACACCAAAGCTCACGGCAGCCACGATGGGACCAAGGAGCCCACAACGCTCACCACGGTGGAGATGGCGTTGGAGATGTTGTACTGCGCAAGCGTGATCCCGAGGTCGCTTACGATGAGCGGCTGAAACAGGCTCATGCAGTTAACGAAAATGGTGTAGCACGTGGCCATGATCACAAAGCCGGAGGCCACCACGAGCCAGCCGGGGAAGAACTTACGTTGCTGGGACATACTGTTCCTTTTTTAAACAAACGAGTAGCAAGATTGGGTGCTACCGGTGGTCGGCGATGTAGCCCAAAGCGACGGCGGCATAAGCCGCGGCGCCAAGGGGAAGCTCGGCATCGCTAAAACGTGCCTTGGGATGATGCTGAGCAAAATGCTCGTCCGTATCAGTCACGGCAGCGCCCACGGTAAAGTACGCACTCGGAATCTCGCTCGAAATCAACGCGAAGTCCTCGCTTGCCATGGCGTGGAACAGCGGCAGGAAGGCGGCCTTGGGCAGCACCGCGCCCACGTAGCCAAGCGACGCCTGGGTCATGTCGTCATCGAGTACGAGCGGGGGAACATCCGAGAGCGTCTCGAGGGTCGCCGGCGTGCGGTACGTTGCGGCCACGCCGTTGACGACCTCGGCGATGCGGGTCTTGAGGTGCTCCATGAGCTCGACATCGAAGCCACGCAGCGTTCCCTCGAGCACACAAGTGTCGGGGATGACATTTGCGGCCAGACCGCCGGCGAACTTACCAACGGTAAGCGCGACCTCCTTGGCCGCCGGCACCTCGCGGGAGATGAGCTCCTGAAGCGCCAGATGTACATGGACGCCGGCCGTGATGGGGTCGATGCAGATCTCGGGGCTCGAGCCATGGCCGCCCTTGCCCTGAAGCGTGATGCGAAAACCGTACACGCCCGAGAGCGCCGGACTGCCGTAAAGCACCAGGCCAAGCGGCGACTGGCTATTGACATGCATGGCAAAGGCGACCTGAGGGCGCGGGTTCTGCAGCAGACCGTCGGCGATGGCGGCGCGGGCACCCTCAAAGGTTTCCTCACCCGGCTGGAACAGCAACTTCACCGTGGCGTTGGCCTCCACAAGCTCGGCCTCGCGGGCCTTGAGCAGGCGCGCCGCACCGAGCAGGGCCGTCGCGTGCATATCGTGACCGCAAGCGTGCATGCAGCCGTTGGTGGATGCAAAGGGCTCGCCCGACTCCTCGGCAACAGGCAGGGCATCCATATCGCCACGGAGCATGATGACCGTACCGGCCTGTTCGTCCGTGCAGACGCCATTGCCTTGGGCCGCGGCGGCACCGGCGCCGACAAGGCCCACAACGCAGGAACCATCAACGAGCGTGGCAAATGGGATGTCCATCTCGGTCAGGCGCGCTTGGATATACGCAGAGGTCTGTGGGAGGCTATTACCCAGCTCGGGCATCTGGTGGAGATCGTGTCGCCACGCAGCGAGCTCGTCTGCAAAAGCCTGAGCTTCTGCAACAAGACCGTCGCCGATAGCGGTCTGTGCCGCCGTGGTGGCCTGAGGCGCTGATTGCGGTTGAAGATCGGACAAAGCTGGTGCCATAGATGCCCTCCAGTATCGTTTTTGCAGCAAGCACTTTGATAGCGTAAAGTGCAAGGTACTACTTTAAGGGCGATGCATAAAAAATGCCGCCCCGGGAGGGCGGCGCAACAAGTTGTTTACAATTGCGGGCGCGGCTTTCGACGCAAAAAATCGAAGTGAGTCTCGCTCAAGATAATCGACAGGAAGATGAGCGCGAAGCCGGCGAGCAGGCGCGAGGTGAGCGCCTCCCCCATCAGCAGCACCGAGAACAGCACACCCGAAGGCGACTCCATCGAAAGGAGCAGCGAGCCCGTCGAGGCCGGGACATGCGCCAGGCCGACGTTTTGGATGAGCAGAGCCGCGCATGTGCAGCCCACCGAGAGAAACGCCATCGCACTGATAAAGCTCGGCGTCCACACGGACAGAGGCGCTTGGGTCTCGAATAGCAGCGACGTTGCCAGGCTCAGCACGCCGTTGCCCACAAACATCCAAAACGTGATGACGTTGATGTCCATTTTGCGACCGTACTTGGCAGTCACCGCCATCTGGATGGCGAAAAAGGCCGCACCCGCCAGCGTAATGACGTCACCAATGTTGAATTCAACGCTATCGAGTGCGACGAGGCCAATGCCCGCTAGGCACAGCAGCGCGGCACCCAAGTTGTAGCGCGTGAGCTTTTCGCCGCTCAGGAAATAGCTCGCGAACGGTACAAGGATGCAATACGTGCCCGTCAAAAAAGCATTCTTGCCCGCCGTAGTATGTGCCAGACCGACCGTCTGCAACGCATAGGCCGCCCACATGAGCACGCCCATACTCAGGCCAACGATCAGGTTGCGAGCGTTGAGGTGCGCGATGATGCGCTTGTGGAAGACGGCAAACATGACCAACGCTGCGGGCAGAAAACGTACATAGAGCAGCGCGAACACCGGAATGGTGCCGAGTGCGTCCTTCATAGTGGTAAAGGAGTAGCCCCAGATGACCGCCACCGAAAGGAGCAGAACCTTCCAGAACAGCGGAGAGCGTGCGCCGGCGCCCCGGGGAATACCGCCCGCGCCCAAATCCTCACGGGCTACTGGGCTATCGGGCAAGTTTTCGATTTCGTTGGCAGCGTATTGGGCCATGGAACATCCTCGCACTCAATCTGGGCGTGGTGTCCGCACGCGTATGGCTGCGTGCCGCCTCATGGTCAAATAAAAACAGGGCGCACCGGACCCCCGGCACGCCCCGCTACTGTAGCAACAACCAAGCAGCCCGTGCAATTCACTACGCTAAAGCATCGGGTTGGAAGACCTCGATGTTCCGACGGCGTTTACGTTGCTGTATTAAATCAATTTAGTACTCTCCAGCTTTTCGATAATCCAGTCGTTGGCTTTGATAACCGGGCGGCGGAAGACGACGCCCAGGGCCAGCGACGGAATCAGATAGCTCGCCAGAATACCCAGCTCAACCCAGTACTCCATATGGTAGGCACCGGCCATGGCGGCGTGCATGGCGTTGATGCCGTGGGTAAACGGCAGGAACGGGTAGATCGCCTGGAACACGGGACCGGTCATCTCGATGGGGAACGTGCCACCCGAACCGCCGACCTGCATGACCAGCAGCACGACAGCGAGGGCCTTGCCGATATCGCCAAACGAAACCGTAAGCGTGTAGACGATATTGGAGAACACGAGACTCGCAACCCAGCCCGCCAGCACAAACTGCAACGGGTTGTCGCACTGGATGCCAAAGAACAGAATGTCGCCCGCGCACACGAGCGTTGCCTGCAGCAAGGCCAGACCGCCAAAGAACAGATAACGGCCCAGGTAGATCTCGTGCAGGCGCACGGGAATGAGCTCGTTGATAAGCTCATCGTCAACCGAGACCTTCATCATGGCCGCCAGAACAATCGAGCCCACCCACAGCGACAAAATCGTATAGAACGGCGCCATGGCCGAGCCGTAGTTGCGGATCGGATAGACCGGCTTGCGGTCGAGCGCGACGGGGCCGGAAAGCGACACGGCCAGACCCTCGGGGTCGTTGCCGATCATCGTCTTGATCGTGGCCAGGTCACCCGAGATCAGAGCGCTATCAAGCTCGTCCTTAAAGGCACTGATCTTGTCCGACGCCTCGCCCAGCTGATCGGAAGCCTTGTTGACGAGCTTTGCAGCCTTGGAGAGACCCTTCGCGAGCGAACCAGAAGCGTCGGTCAGACCGCTCACGGCGCTATCCAAGTCACCCGAGATACCGTTCAGGGAATCCAGAACGCCCGAAATGGTCTTCTTGAGCTCCTTGGCCTTAACCGAGAACGTGGAATCGTAATCGGATTTGGCGCCCGCGATGCCGGCCTTGGCATCGGCGATGGCCTGGTCGACCTCGGCACGCGAGTTGTTGGCCTCCGCCATGCTGTCCGAAAGGGACTTTGCGGTCGCCGTCAGGTCCTTCGCATTGTTGCGGTACTCCACGGCAATTCTGCCCAGCGACGTCGCAGCGGACTTGAGGCCGTCTTTGAGCTTGTCATCCTTCACCTGGTCGGCAAGGTTGCGGAGCTGATCGGCCATCGCATCGATATCGTCAGCACGCGTATTGAGCGCCGCTGCGGCTTCATTGAGCTGAGACACCGTAAGGTCAACATGCTGATTCGCGGCATCGAATGCCTTCACGAGCTCGGCGGACACGTTGTCGAACGAGCCCGCGCTTCCGTCAATCGCCGCGTCAACGGCATCGTTGGCGGCCTTGAGCGCTTCCTTGGAATCATTGATGCCGCTCTTGGCGTGCTCCATCAGCTGCTTCGTCGACTCATCGACGGTGCCCGTCTGCTTGAGCATACCGCCCGCCGACGTCAGCGAATCGGACGTGGAGCTCAAAACGCCCGCCAGCGACGTTGCGCTGGTCTGAATGTCCTGCAGGTCCTGGACCGAATCGCCCAGCGTAGAGGACAGATTGGCGATAAAGTTGCTCACCTGGTCGGTGCTCATATAGTCGAGCAGGCTGGACACGGTTTTAAGACCGATGCTCGTAATGGTCTTGGTAAAGGTCTCGTTGACCTGACTCTGGACGGCGCTCGAGCCCTTCTCGGTCACGATCTGCGCAATGGCGTTGGCCTTCTGGTTCTCATAGAACTCGATATCGGCGTGCTTCACCTCGGTCGAGAAAAGCGTCATCATGTCGGCGCTAAACGTTTTAGGGATAACGACGGCAGCGTAGTACGCGCCCGACTTAACGCCCTCAATCGCCTTATCGCGATCGTTGAGGACGACCCAGTCGAAGTTCTCGTTGCCGCGCAGGGTGGCGGTCACGTTTTCGCCCACGTTGACCTCGACGGGAATCAGATCGCTCTCGTAGCCCTCGTCGGTGTTGACCACGGCGATCTTAAGATTGCCGGTGTTGCCGTACGGATCCCAGCTGCCGGCGATGTTAAACCACGCGTACAGGCACGGCACGATAATGAGGCCCATCACGACAACCATGCCGATCACGGAGCGAGACACGTTTTGGACATCGCGCTTAAACAGGTGCAGGATGTTTTTCATTTATGCCTCACCTCCTTTAGAGTGTTTGCCAAGCGGGGCGGTGTCCCCGTCGTTTCCGTTTACGTTGTCAACGCCGTCGGCATCTTGAGCCTTACGATGCGCGCCGATATGCGGCAGACGGCTCGTGGGCCGTTCGCTGTCCTTGGTGCCCCGCTCGCTGGCGTTGAGACCAAACATGCGACGGGCGGCAGGGATGGCAGCCGTATGCTCGCGCATCTCGCGGCGAAGGTCCTCGTCCGAAAGCGCCGAGATACGCATCTGGGTATTGAGGCTCGCACGGATATATTCGATGTTAATGAGCCAGCCGCAGATGGCAATGACCGAGACAATCCAGATGACCAGCAGGATGATCTTGCCGTTATTGTCGATATCGAGCACCGTCGACAGGACAAAGAGCAGGACCTGAACGCCCACCACAGCGGCAAAACCGCCCTTGATGTAGTAGGGGTAGTGATGCTCAAACGCCACGGCATGATCGAGCAGCTCGCGACGGTACGAATCCGAATCGAGCATGACGCGCATGGCCGTGCGCAGCGAATAGCGCTGGCGCGGCAGGTCGTTGGACTCGCAGATCATGAGGCCCGTCGTGGAAAGCTGCTTGTCAAAGAGCAGGTTGAGGTTGAGCAGCAGCGGACGCAGCTGCAAGCCAATAAAGAGTGCGATGGCAAGGAACACGCCCAGGATGCACAGGTTGAACAGGTAGTTGAACGAATACATGCCACCGACGGTCTCGCGCAGCAGGTTGATGCCATAGGTGAAGGGCAGCAGCGGATGCAGCCATTGGAAGAAGCCGGGCATCATCTCGATGGGATACATGCCCGACGAGCCGGGGATCTGCACAATGACGAGGATGACGCCAATGGCTTTACCGATATGCTTAAACGTGGTGGACAGCGCATAGATGATGTTGACGTAGGTGAACGAAATGGCGATGCCGCCCAGCACGAACAGCAGCGG